>NZ_JBEPAA010000033.1:0-92232 GCF_040298365.1 Kitasatospora sp. NPDC001603 | reverse complement strand
GAACGGCGCGACGACATGCACGAGGCCTTCCTCGGCCTCGCCGCCTGCCTGATCACTCACCGCCACGTCCAACGCCTTTGTTAGGACCTCTTAGACATGGGATGCTCTCAGAGGGTCGGCACGGAGCCGACGGCATGGAGGAGCAACATGGCTGAGCAGTTCACACCCAACTCAAAGGGTCCGGCCGCGTTCCAGTCGGAGCCCACCCCGGCGTCCGAGGAGGCGCCCGGTTTGGAACCGACCTACGTGAACGGTGTGCCTGTCCTGTCCATCGGCGAAGGGCACACCGTCCCGGCGAGCATTGACGTCGTGGACACTGAGGGCCGCGTAGTGGCCCGCTACACCGCCCAGCTCGACGGGAACAGCAAGGTCCATTACGCGGATTACCTGGGACCTTGGACTCCGATTCGGTGACTGGATGATCGGCTGCGGGGAGTGACGGCCGTCTTCTTCGATTACTCTCGGAGACCGCCGTCGTGTTGTGGTGGCGGCGCGGGTTGGCGCAGCTTCGTCGGAGGCGGCGCATCAACATGGCGACGCCGGCCTGCCCAGTGGCACCCGGCAGGCCGGCGTCGCCAACAGGGTCCTGTCAGCGCCGGAGGCTGCCTTGGGTCGACTCCGAGCGCAGGAATCGACTCACCGGCAGCCAGGCGAGGCGGCCTGTCGATCCGCGTCCGGCGGGTACCAGCGGTAAGCGAATCCCCCTGGCCGTACGGCCCAGGGACTCAGCGGAGCTCAGGGGAACTCGCGGGATGTCGGACAGTCCGGCTTTTTGCGTAGATGAGGCAAAACGATTCGCCCCGGATGCTCCGCTTTACAGGAGTAGGCCGGGATATGGCTGATCTTGTAGTGATCCAGGTCCGCATTCCGGCTACCCACTGTCAAAATATCGTGACACCTTGTAGTCGTGCAGGGAGTGGGCTTCGGTCACGAGAGCGCGCAGCAGCTCGATGCCTGGCCTGCCCGCCGCTTCCAGGCCGTGGGCGGAAGACGCCGCAGCCCGGGCCTGCTGGCGCGCGATCCGCCGCAGGCACGTGGCGGTGAGGTCCGCTAGCGGGTCCCGGCGGCCGAACGGAACCGCGGTCACCAGCTTCAACAGCCGTTCCGGTAGGGCGAGCTCAGCGCGCGGGATACGGAAGTAGTGCTGATGGATCCCGTCCCTGTTCAGTAGCGTGTAAGGGCGCGTGGTGTCGTACAGCGCCATGTCGCCGGGCCGCAGCACAGCCTCCCGGCCGTCCTGTACGACCATGCTGCTGCCAGTGACCTGCAGCCCGACGAAAACACTCGGCTCCATGTCGTCCCGGGCGAGTGCGGGAGTACGGCGGACCACGGTGGCATTGGCCCGCACCGAGCAGACAGTCAACGGCCCGACACGGCCGATCGCCCCTGATGTGCGGATGAGCCGCGGGTCGGGCTGATGGGTGATCTCCACCCGCACCACACTGCTCCAGATCACCTCGCGAATCGCCTCCGCCCGATCGCCAGGCGCCATGACCGTACTGTCGATCAACATCTGCTCATCGCCTCCCCCTGGCGCCGCTCGACAAGCAGGCACCCAAGCCAAGTCAAACGGGCGGCGGCACCGCTGGCAAGGCAAGACCGGGCTGATCGCTGAACCGCCCCGGGTTCGGTAGAGAGCTCAGATGATGGCTGTGACCAGTGGTTTTGTGGTTGCCAGGTAGTAGTTGGTCTCGTACTCGACGGGCGGGACGTGGCCTATCTCACCGTGAAGTCGGCGATGGTTGTACCAGTCGACCCATTCGGCTGTGGCGAGCTCGACCTGGGAGAGTGTGCGCCAGGGTCGCCGGGGCTTGATCAGCTCGGTCTTGAACAGCCCGATCGTGCTCTCCATGAGGGCGTTGTCGTAGGCGTCGCCGACCGAGCCGATGGACGCCGCGATGCCCGCTGCTTCGAGGTGCTCGGCCAGGCGGAACGACGTGTACTGACTTCCCGCGTCGCTGTGATGGACCAACTCGCCTGGCACGACAGGGTTCTGGTCGCGGTCGCGCTGCCAGATCGCCATCTCCAGCGCGTCCAGGACGAACACCGTCTGCTTGACGGTGGCCGCGGACCAGCCGACGATCCGGCGGGAGAAAGTGTCCACGACGAAGGCGACGTACACGATCCCGGCCCAGGTCTTGACGTAGGTGAAGTCCGCGACCCAGCAGCGGTTCGGGGCGCCGGCGACGAAGTCGCGTTCGACCAGGTCGGGGGCGCGGTCGACTTGCCCGCCGGGAACAGTGGTGATCACGCGCTTGCCGCGGACCGCGCCGGTGATGCCGAGTTCGCGCATGAGGCGCTCGACGGTGCAGCGGGCCACGGCGTGTCCCTGGCGGTTCAGCTCGTGCCAGATCTTGCGGGCGCCGTAGACGCGAAAGTTGACCTCGAAGGCATGCTTGATCAGCGTTTTCAGTTCTCCGTCGCGCACTGAACGCGCTGAAGGAGGGCGGGTGTTGAAGGCGTAGTAGGTGGAGGGGGCGATGCTGCAGCCGTGCTCGGTCAGCACATGGCAGATCGGCTCGACGCCGCCGAAGCGGCCCCGGTGCTCGTCGATGAACGCTACGAGCGCTGGTGTGGCCGGTCGAGCTCGGCCGCGAAGAAACTAGCCGCGGCCTTGAGGATCTCGTTCGCCCGCTTCAGCTCGGCGATCTCCTTCTTCATCGCCTTGACCTGCGCGGACTCCTCCGTGGTCGTGCCCGGGCGCTGCCCGGAGTCGACCTGGTCCCGGCGCACCCAGTTGCGCAGCGTCTCGGCCGAGCCAATGCCCAGCTTCTCGGCGACCGCCCGCAGCGCGGCCGACTCGTTCGGGTAGTCACCGAGGACCTCGGCAACCATGCGCACCGCACGACGGCGCAGCTCAGGTGGGTAGGAGGAAGGGCGTGCCATGACTCGAATCCTTACACGAAATCGAGTCCCCACCGAACCCGGGGCGGTTCACGAATCCCGACCGCCCTGCGCAGCTGCTTCCGAAAGGCCGGACCAGAAGCAATAACTTGTAGGACCAACGGCTCAGCGTGGCGATCGACAGCCCTGCCTGGGCCCGGCTCTGGGTCGGATGATCGGCGGCCTGCCTACCGCCGGCTTCCGGACCGACACGGAAGCGACCGGCGCGAGCAGTTCCGGGTGTTGGCGGGCGGCCGGGCTACAGTGGCGTCACCACCCAGCGGTGTCGTCGAGGGAAGCAGTGTGGCCTGGCCGGATGTCGATTTCGCGGCGGTGTTCGAGGCCCTGCCCACCCCCACGATGATCATGACCCGGGACCTGGTCATCGCCGCCGCCAATACGGCTTATTTGCGCGTCGCCGGCCGCGGCCGTGACGAACTGATCGGCCGCAACGTCTTCGACGCCTTCCCCGACAACCCTGCCGACCCGCAGGCCACGGGCCCCCGGGCGCTGCGGGCCTCCCTGGAACGGGTCTTGCGGACCGGCCAGCGCGACAGCATGGCGCTGCAGAAGTACGACCTGGAGGTACCGGACCGGCCCGGTGTGTTCGAGGAACGGTACTGGAGCCCGGTCAATACCCCCGTCCTCGACCAGGACGGGAACGTCACGCTGATCATCCACCGCGTCGAGGAAGTCACCGCCCTGGTTAGCCAGCTCATGGCCCACCAGCCCGGGGAGACGCCCAGTCGGAAGCTGACCCACGAGGAACAGATGGCCGCCGACCTGCTCACCCGCGCCCAGGAACTGCAGGACCTCAACGAGCAACTGCGCCAGGCCCACGCCCGCGAACGCGAAGTGGCGATGACGCTGCAGCGGGCGATGCTGCCCACCGTGCCCGAATCCTGCCGTCCCGTGGCCGCCGTCCGCTACCGGCCCGCCACCGCAACCGCGAACGTGTGCGGCGACTGGTACGACATCGTCGACCTCGACCAGCAGCACCTGGCGGTCGCGGTCGGCGACGTGGTCGGCCACGGCGTCGAGGCCGCAGGCGTCATGGGCCAGCTCCACGCCGCCCTGAACGCCGCGATCCGCGCGACCTTGCGGCCCGGACTCGCGTTGAAAACCCTCGCCCGGTACGCGCTCACCCTGGAAGGGGCGCTGGCCACCACCGCCGTGCAGACCGTCATCGACCGCGCCACCCGTCGCATCACCTACAGCAGCGCCGGCCACCCGCCGCCCGTCCTGGTAGAGGCCGACGCGACGGTGCGCCTGCTGGGCGCCGCCACCGACCCGCCGCTCGGCGCATGGACGGAATCCGCCACCAGATCCGAGGCCACCGTGAACTACGCGCCCGGGGCCACGCTGCTGCTGTACACCGACGGACTCATCGAACGCCGCGGCCAGGACATCGACACCGGACTCGCCCGGCTGACCGCCAGCGCCGCACGGCACCGGTCGCTGGCCCCGCAGGCACTGGCCGACGCCGTCCTCGCCGACCTCGGCGCGGCGGACGGCCGCGGCGCCGACGACACTGCCCTCGTGGTCGTGCGCCTGTAGCGGGTGACGCCGGTGGGCGTTCGTCTCAGTGAGCTGTGGACTCCATGGCCTGTCCGACCAGTGCAATGCAGGGCGGGCAGTACCGGTCGGTCGGCGCATCCTGCGGCTTCACCACGGCCGGACTTGGCGGCAGCAGACGGCCGCACAGCGTCAGGCCAGCCGAATCCTTGGGCAGCGCGTGCCACATCAGGACGAAGTCGGGCTTGGCCGGATCGCATTCAGCACGCATCTCGTACAACGGGACCTCCCTGAAGACGGGACTGCCCTGCCAGGTAACCCCCGCGGCGCAGGCACCGCCAGCCCGGGACTCTTCGCGGGTGAACGCCGCCAGCCACCCGTTCGACTACCCCGAACGGGTGGATCCCGCCGCTGCCGCACGCCGGGCGCTCTGGCGCCAGCCGGATGCGGACGGCACTCTGTGGAGGACCGGCGGCCAAGCGAGCAGTGGGGGCGATCAGCATGGGTATTGAGGCGAGCCGTCTGCCCATCAGGCCGTATGAGGCGGCGGATCGGGACCAGGTGCTCGCCCTGATCGAAGCCGATCGGCTGCCCGGCCAGCCGCACATCACGCCGGGCGCCCTCGACGCGCCGATCCTCGCAGGCGGACATGCCGGCCGGGACCTGCTCGTTCCGCGTCTGGAGGTCGCGCAGGACGCTGCCGGTCGCGTCGCCGGAGTCGTCATCTTCGCCTTGCCGCCCGGTGACGATGCGGGGCAGATCCTGGCGCTTCACTGCCGCGAAGACCATGCCGTGGCCGCCGCTCTGATCGACAGGGCCCTCACGGCGCTCGGGCCGAGCCGGGCTGTGGAAGCCTTCGCCGGCCCGCCGCCGTTCGCCCCCGTCAGCCCGCCCGGTCTGGCCGTACGGCGTCGGCCCGCTACCCGCACCGCCCTCGAAGCAGCCGGATTCTCCACCCACCACAGCTGGGAGGGCCTCCACCGCCCCCTCGACGACTGCCCCGGCCCCGCCACCTACCCCATTGCCTCCGTCACCGACCGGACCGACCCGCCCGGCTGGCACCTGGAACTGCGCCACCTTGACGGCACGATCGTCTGCGAGGCCACGGTCGACCGGGCGGCGGACCAGGCAGCCGCCCTGCGATGGATCACTACCCATCCGGACCACCGCCGTCGGGGCCTGGGCCGCCACCTGCTTGAACAGTGCCTGGACGTGGCAGCGGAACATCACGCCCGGGAAAATGACCGCCTGGGTCCGCGAAAACGACGCAGACTCCGAGGAGGACGACGGCGCTGCGATCCGGCTCCTGACGGCACTGGACTTCCGGCCCGGCGAGGCGCTGCAGTCATTCCGCCGACGGCCCTAACCGCTCGCACAGCCGCACTGATGGCCCTTCGCCGAGCGGTGAAAGACTCTGCCTACCCAGGGGCGACGTGCGGCAGCGCCGTGCCCGGACTTGGGCCGTACTCGTTCTCCTGGCATGACGACGGTGACACGGAGTTCAGCCCGGCAGACGGCTGCGGGAACGGTTCTCCACTTCCCCGACGCGCCGATCTACTCGCAGCTGGCCGCTGCGTGGCGCAAGGATGGGCGGACGGTGCCCGGCCAGCCGGATCCGGTGTGGGAGGCGCTGACCGCCGGACTCGGGCGCCGCCGGGCGGTATCAACCGAAGCGCTCTCGTTGGAAATGCCAACCGGTTGATCGGCTGGCATCCACGCCGGAGACCATCACGGCAGCGGGTAGGCATGCAGGCAGGTATGCCGACCATGGCTGGCTGGGACATCGAGTGGTTCGGCCACCCCATGGGCGATCGTGACGCGGAAGGTCCCGGCGGAGTCGGCGTACACCGCCTCGCCGTTCCTGGTCTCACCGGTGGCGTGGACGACGATGACCCGCGCCGGGGCGTGGCAACCGGGGGTGCCGGGCAGGGTGATCGCGTATCGCCAGGGAGTATCCACGGCCGCTCCTCAACCCGCGGGCGGTCCGGTACCGGCAGTGGCGAGGGCGGCACGGACACTGTCGCAGGTGGCGAACACCTCGTCGGTTCCGGTGATCTCCAGCAGTCGCCGGACCGGGGGTGAGGGTGCGGCCAGAATCAGCCGTTCTCCGGCCGCCTCGGCGTCCTGGCGGGTCTGTAGGAGAGCATTAAGGCTGGCGCAGTCGCAGAAGGTCAGGCCGGATAGATCGACGATGAGCCGTGGCTGGCCTGCCTTGACGGCTTCGGCGAGGCTGGATTCCAGCTTCTCCTTCTGGTCGTGGTCCACCTCGCCGTGAAGGCAGCAGACCACTGCCCAGCCGGGAATCCGGCTGCTGGTCGTCCGTAGAACCGATGTGCCGACGATGTTTGAGTGCTGACCATGCCGGTTGGACATGCGTGGGCCTCCTTCCGGCGTGGGGGACTGTCCGACTTCAATCGTGCCTCGGCCGATCGCGCCCGGATACTCCGCCGGCGAGGGAATGCCCTTGGCGAATCCTGCGGCCAGGGGATGTTCGCCACCCCGTAGCTTCTGCGGCGAGCGTGCGCAGGACCAGAATCTGCTGCAGCCGCAGCAACTGGTCCACCTCGTAGTAGCGGTAGCCGTTCGTCCCGACATGGTCAGGGGCGAGCAGGCCGATCTCGTCGTAGTGCCGCAACGTCCGGGAGGTGACCCCGGACATCCGGGCGACTTCCGCGATCGACCAGGCCATGGCGCCATCCATCTCGCTCTCGTGGGCTGGTCTCTCCGGCCCATGTCTTCGACGGTAGAAGCTGACGTTACGGCAAGGTCAAGCCGGTGGCGTCAAGGACAACGCGGGCGGCGCCAGCCGCCGACGCCGCCGCCGCGGAAGCGGATCCGCCGGTCCCAGCCGGACGCCTCGGCGAACATCAGATCCGCGCCCGCCGCCCGCGCCGGGAACTCCCAGAACTCCGGCGCCCACACCGCCGTCCTTCCGCCCGCCTCGATGCGGTATCCGCACGTCGGGTTGGAGGTGTGCAGCACCGGGAGAGCGCTGATCCGCAGCTCACCCAGCTCCAGATCAGCCATCGTGACGACGGTCCCGCGCTCGGCCGCCGTCCGGCGCAGAGCACCGCGGAGTTCGGCCTGCTCATCAGTGACCAGCCAGGCATCGAGCCGTGGCGGCGGGTCGGCACCTGGGCCGGCGTCGCATGCCACCCGCCTACCGCGGTATCCGACGAGCAGACCAGCCGGTGCGAAGCGCGGTGAGTTCATCGCGCCCACGCCCAGGAGGGTCAACCGCAGTCTCCACGGCACCCGGGCCCACCACCCCGTGCGAAGGTCTCCTTCCTCACTCTGCCGATGCCCGCCCGTCCGGCCGCTAACGCCAGCGGCGTCAGGGACGCGTTCGTCCGGGTGGTGATCCACTCAGGTGACCGTGCCCCGACGATCCCACGCGCGGTGGGGTCAGGCCCTCTCCACCGCGGTCGCATGCGTGCCCTCCTCGACTCTGTATCTGACCCTGTCCCCTTGGCGCAAAGTCAGGGACTCGTCGGGGTTCAAGAGGTCATCCAGGGAGAAATCCAGCCCGTCGCCTGCGTCGTCCCGGATGAACCCCTGGCCAGCCTCCGAATACCAGACCTCAACGTTTCCTTCAGCCATGGTGGAATCTCCTTACGCTCAAGGATCGTGACGTTAGAGACAACCTGCACGTCCGATTCAAGGAAACCTCGTTCTGCGGTTGTGTCGACGACCGGTTTGGAGGTATACGGACTGATGGGGTGCTGTCCTGCGGCCGGCCGGATGCCGTGCCGGCGCAGCGGTCGCCTGAGCTGAGTGGTGAATCGTGTCGACGAAGGAGGTGTCGACAGTGATCACGGAACTGGCCCTGGAACGCGTGGAGTTCACCTGCGGCCACTGCTGGCACCAGTGGAGCATGGACTACGACGTCCAGCACTACCGCGATGACGACGGACGGGATTGGGAGTACTTTTCCCGGGACGGCATAGCGGTGGACTCGCCCTACACCCCCCAGGGGGCGCCGCCCTGCCCCGAGTGCGGGCGCCGCTGGGTGGGACGCATTCTCGCCCGCCGATCGATTCCGACGCCGCCGGGCCTGGTCGGCACACCGCGTCAACGGATTGCCGACGCCGCGAGTCATCGGCCGGAGCGCCACGGTGCGCCGCCGCTCGACGCACAGGCCCATACTCAGCCAGCGCAGCTCGGAGCGCCTGATGCGGACGGTGAGCGGGTGAAGGTCGACGCTGACGCGGCAGAGGGGGTGTGAGGCGATGGCGAGGCTGAGGGTCGAAGGCGCGGACCTGGTGGTCCGGCTGCGCTGGTGGGAGCGGCTCGTGACGCGGTCGGGGCCGGTCCGGGTGCCGCTGACGGCGGTGGAGAAGGTCACGATCGCCAGGCAGCCGTGGCGGGTTGTTCGCGGAGTTCGCGAGAGTGGTCTGCTGGTCCCTGGTCGGCTGTGCCTGGGGGTGTGGCGGCATCCTGGTGGCCGGGACTTCGTGGCCCTGCGTCCGTTCACGGACGTCGTGGTGAGTGTCGACCTGCGCCGGTCTTCTCGGTTCGCGCGCATCGCGGTCCACTCGACCGAGGCGCCGCGAACGGTGGCCGACCTGCGCACGGCGGTGAGCCGGGCCACTGTCGCGGCGGGCGGGCGCAATGGGGATGTCCCCGGGGCGAAGCCAGAGCCCGAGAAGCCGCTGGCCCGGCCCGGCGGCCGATGGACGGGCGTTCCGGCCCACGCCTGAGTACCGGCACTGCGCCGCATGGAGCGCGGGCGAGAAGGAGGTCGCGTGATGCCGACGGAGCGAATGCCGCGCGAGATCGCGGTGGCCGCCGCCGACGAGATCCGCCGCCTCAACGAGTGCACCGACCGGATCAGTGCCTATCCGTATCCGACGGACGTCCATCACACGATCGGTGCGCTGGCGGGCCTGCTGGAGCAGCTTCCCCGCGCACTGCACCAGCTCGCGGCGGGCCTGAACGCGATCGCCCCGGAGCACCTCGCGGTCCTGGAGAATCCGCCGACTCCGGTGCGGAAACAGGCTGACGTCGCCTTCGAGCTGGGATGCGCGATAGCGGCGATCGAACGCGCCGGTACCCATTTGCGCCAGGCGCAGCACACCGCTGCGGAGCTGATCTACACGGGGCCGATCCCGGAAGCCTGACCCGGCAGCCGGGATGATGGTCCTGGAGCGGTCCGTGCTCGCGCTATCGGCGCCTTGGAGCGCGTGTGCGCGTCGTGGCAGCGCCGCGGTACGCGGCCCGGTGTCTTTCAGGTTCAACCAGGTCGGCGAGGCCGAGAAGGCCGAACAGCCGGGCGACGATCGGGGCTCGCACATCCGTGACTTTCAGGATGACGCCTTCCTCCTGCGCCTGGCGGTGGAGCCGTTCCAGGGCGTGCGCGCCCGAGCAGTCGCAGAATCTCACCTGTGCGAAGTCGAGGTCGACGCGGCTGGGCCGGCGCGCCAGGCACTCCTTGACGCGGCTCTCCAGCTCGGCGGCGGTGGCGAGGTCGATCTCGCCCGTGACCGCGACGGTGGCCTGGCCGTCCCACCGGGAGACGGAGGTGCGGAAGTCGTTGCCGTTCACAGCCATGGGTCCACCTCCCGCAGCCGGTGCAGTATCCACTCCCAGAGGTCGCCGGGATCATCGCGCGCCCACGCGGACCCGCCCAGCGGTGCGATCCGCACCGGACCCGCCCGAACAAGCGGTTCGGTTGCTCGCGGCATCGGGCCGCCGAAGGGAGTCGGCGCAGCGCGTACAGGCCCCGCCCCACCGGTTTCCCGGACGACTCGTACGGACACCCGTCGGCCCGCGGTCCGGGGACGGGCCGAAGCCCGGCCGGACCTCGGGCCGGGCCGTTCGGCGTCGTAGGCGGCCCGCAGCTCGGGATCGCGCAGGACCTCGTAGGCGGCGACCACCGCACCGAGTCGCTCCGCCGCCCCCGGTTCGACCGGGCGGGAGTCGGGGTGCAGCAGCCGGACCAGGGAGCGATAGGCCGAGGTGACCTGCCGCGCGGACGCCGTGGGTTCCACTCCCAGCACCGCGTAGTGATCGCGTCGGTCTCGCGATCCCGTCATGGCGGCCCACCTCCCGGGCGACCCCGGCAAACCTCCTTATAGATCTGGATAGAACCTTGGCCAGCACTTGTCAAGATGCCTGAGATGCGGGTATATGCGCTGGTGGCTGGACTCCCGCGAGAGCCTCATCGCTGTCACCGACCCACGAGGAGAGTGACCCGTGATGTTGATACGAACCGATCCGTTCCGCGAGCTCGACCGGCTCACCCAGCAGCTGCTGGGCACCACGGCCCGGCCGGCCGCGATGCCGATGGATGCGTATGAGAGCGACGGATCCTTCCTGATCCGGCTCGATCTGCCCGGCATCGCGCCCGAGAGCATCGACCTGAACGTCGAGCAGAACGTGCTGACGGTCAAGGCCGAGCGGCCGGCACCGGAGATCGAGGACCGCGAGATGGTCGTCGCCGAACGGCCCTACGGTGTCTTCAGCCGCCAGGTGTTCCTTGGCGAGATGCTCGCGCTCGACAAGATCGAGGCCGGCTACGACGCCGGCGTGCTCACGATCCGCATCCCGGTGGCCGAACACGCCAAGCCACGCAAGATCGAGATCAAGAGCAGCGGCGAGAAGAAGCAGATCGCCAGCTGATCGACGCGGACGCGGCCCGGCGCGAGGACCCCTGGCAGGCCCGGGTGCCGGGCTGCGTCCGCGCCGGTGTGGTCACTCGCGCCACCGTTGGGGTCGGCCCGGGCCGGTCTCCGGCTCCTGCGCCGGGTCGGCGGAGCGAGCACTTCTTACATGCCGGTCGTGAGATCCCGCCGGTCGGGCTGACCGAGCGACGGCGCAAGTGATCCGCCGTGCCCTGAAGCCGCGACACCATCGGGCGAGCGAGACCCTCTCGGCCGGCTCAACGGCTTCTGCCTACGCGTGCACTCGGTGAGACGGCTCCCTCAGTGCCTTGCGGTGTGATGCGTCGCGCCGGCCCCGGATTGCGGCGCGATGTCCTGTTCGGCCTGCGCCCAGGACGTGCGGAGAGCTTGGCGTAGGGCGTCCAGGCGCGCGAGGCAGTCGTCCAGCGAGGCGATGGCGGCGCCACTGTCTGCCCGCATTCGGCGCCCGAGGGCCGCGAGTTGGGCCTCGATCCAGTGCTAGCGCTCCTCGGCGGCGGCCAGGGGGTCAGGCTCGCCGGTGGTCACTGTCATGGCGCAGCTGCTCGGCGTGCTGGGCGAGGTCGTCGAGGCGGTGGGCGAGGCGGGGATGACGGGTGCCGAGATGGGGGCGGACGGCAGCCAGGTGTGTGAGGAGTTCGGCGGCGTCCGGGGCGCCGAGCGCGGTGTGGAGGTGGTCGAGCGCGGGGCGGGCAGCCGGGGCGAGGTCGGTCAGGGCAGTGACCTGGGCGGCGAGCCGGCGCAGGTCGGCAGCGTTCGCACGGGCCCAGTCGGTGACGGCGCGTTCGGCGGCGCGCCGGTCGCGGACCGCTTTGACCCGTCCCACGCCGGTGGGTGCGGCCGGGCCGGTTGCGGGCTTGAGGCGCAGGTAGCGGTTCTCGGCGGCCTGGCGGCTGGCGACGCCCATGGGCTGGGCAAGGTCTGCCCACGTGGCTCCGGCAGCGCGGGCGGCCTCCACCAGCGGGGCCTCCCAGCCGGCGAGCTCGGTGCGCAGCTCGCGCAGCAGGAGCAGGGCGGCCAGTGCCTGCTCGGGGCCGGCCTGAGTGGCGGGCGGGGTCGTTGCCTCGGTGTCGTGGGCGGTTCGGACGGCCTCGTCCATGGCGGCGAGCGCCGCGGCGGCGGCGAGGAAGGACGCCGGGCTCGGCGGTCCGCCGCCGGCGCCGGGTGCTTCGGGCCGCTCTCGCATCGTTGTCACTCCTTAGGTGACTCGCGTGTTTGTCATCGGATGGATGACATGTTAGAACGGTTTCAGGTGAAAGCGCACTGGCTCCCATCAACCAGTGGAGGTGTTTCGCGATGCTGATGCGCACCGACCCGTTCCGCGAGCTGGACCGGCTGACCCAGCAGTTCTTCGGCACGACCGGCACGTGGTCGCGGCCGACCCCGATGCCGCTGGACGCCTACCGCGCCGGCGACGAGTACGTGATCTGCTTCGACCTGCCGGGGGTGGACCCGAACGCGATCGACATCGATGTCGAGCGGAACATGCTGACCGTCAAGGCCGAACGGCGTCCCCGTCACGAGGGCGACGACGTGAAGTGGGAGCTGTCCGAGCGTCCGCTCGGCGTGTTCTCCCGGCAGGTCATGCTCTCCGACACGCTCGACCCCGAGGGGATCACCGCCGACTACGACTCCGGCGTGCTGACCCTGAAGATCCCGGTCGCGGAGAAGGCCAAGCCCCGTAAGATCGCCATCGGCCACAGCGGAAGCCGCAAGGAGATCAAGGCCTGACCGCGTCCCTGCGCCGTTCCGGGCCGCCCGCACCCCGCGAGTGGGCGGCCCGGAACACCCCCGCATCCCCCCGTCCGGCACGCGCAGCAGCGGCCGACGACGCCATGCGCGGTGGGTGGCCGGCACCGTTGGTAGTGATTGGCCGACGGTGCGATCGACCTCGCCACCGCGCCACGGCTTCGCCATCGGCTGGCCGCCGCGCTTGAGGCGCACCGGGAGGTTGCTCAACCGGCCGTAGGTGACGTTCATGGAATGCTCGGGCCTGGGCGTTCTCGTCCAGGCCCGCGCAGGCCGATCAGCACGGCGGGCGGCTCGTCCTGCGCGGAGTCGGCAGGCCCGTGACAGGCTGCTCAGACTCACAGGCCTCAGTCGTCGCTTGGCCGCCAGCCCCTGACCTGCCCCGCACGTCCCGGCAGCGTGCCGGGACGAAGGGAGGATTCGCGGTGACTCTTCGATGGGAGGCGTTCTTGGACCGGGTCCAGGAACGCGGCGAGTACAACACACCCCAGGACGCCGAACGCGCGGCCCGTGTCGTGCTGGCCCTGCTCGGCGCCCATCTGGTCGGCGACGTGCGCGCGAAGCTCGCGGCCCGCCTGCCCGAGACCTTCGCCCTGATCCTGCTCAACCCCCTGCAGGCCGCCGAACCGCTCAGTCCCGAACGGTTCGTGAGCGCCACCGCCGCCTGGATCGAGGGCGCCACCGAGAAGACCGCCGTGTGGGACATCGGAGCCGTCCTGTCCACGGTGGCCGACGCCGCCGGCGACGACCTGATGGAGCGCGTTCTTTTCCAGCTGCCGCCCGGCTACGACGTCCTGTTCGGCCGCCCTGCCACCGGCCACCGACCCTGACCGCTTCCGTGCCGCCACCCACGCCGCGGCGGCCCATCCCGGAAGGCCACCGCCATGACCCGGCACCGCCGCCTGATCCAGCAGGTCCGAACCCTTGGCCGCTACCCCAGCGACGAGGAGGCCGAACGCGTTCTCGACGCGGTCCTGGCCGTTCTCGGCTCCCAACTCGGCGGCGACGAACGCTGCGAGCTGGCCGTCATGCTTCCCGAGCGGGCCCGCGCCGTCTTCGCGTCGCAGATCCCCCTGCCCGAACCCGCTGCCGCGCCCGCCTTCGTCGAAGCCGTCGCCCGAGCGCTGAACACCAGCCCCACCAGCGCCCGCTGGGACGCCTCCTCTGTCCTTGCCGCCCTCGAATCCCTCGGCGGCGACCGGCTCACCAACCGCCTCCTCAACCATCTGCCCCGCGGCTACGCGCTCCTGTTCGGCCGCGCCGACCTCGCCGCCACCGCCGCCTGAACTCCGGCGGGCCGTGGCCCACGTCACTGGCCGCGGGCCCGGTCCAGGTCGGCCTCCAGCTCCTCCACTCGGGCCTGGAGATCGAGCACCCGGCGCGCGCCCTCCAGGGTCAGTCCCTCGCCGATCAGCTTCATCAGGGCCGCGACACGGTTGATCTCCCGGCGCGAGTATCTCCGCTGGCCACCCGACGAGCGCACGGGCACCACCGCGCCCAGCTCGTCCAGTCGCCGCAGGAACGCCACCTGGACGTGCAGCATCGCGGCGACCTGCCCCACCGTGTACAGCGCGGCGTCCGCGTCATCAATGGGCAGCTCCACCACCGCGACCTCACCTCGGCGCTCGCTGAAACCTCACTTCCACGTTACAGATTTCCTCTAGCCGCAGCCATCGACTTACTCTTGATGCTATGAGACTCAGGTTTTATCCCTCCTGCTGAGGCAAGACGGGAGGGATGGCAGGAGAGGAGGCCGGCGATGGCACGCGCAGTCGGTATCGATCTCGGAACGACGAACTCGGTGGTCTGCGTGCTGGAGGGCGGCGAGC
Source organism: Kitasatospora sp. NPDC001603 (assembly GCF_040298365.1). NCBI lineage: Bacteria > Bacillati > Actinomycetota > Actinomycetes > Kitasatosporales > Streptomycetaceae > Kitasatospora > Kitasatospora sp. NPDC001603. The sequence goes on along the minus strand of NZ_JBEPAA010000033.1, from coordinate 77,615 downwards.
CGGCCGTCATCGCCAACGCCGAGGGCACCCGGACCACCCCGTCGGTGGTGGCGTTCGGCAAGGGCGGTGAGGTGCTGGTCGGCGAGGTCGCCAAGCGGCAGGCCGTGACCAATGTGGATCGCACGGCTCGCTCGGTGAAGCGGCACGTGGGCGAGAGCGGTTGGCGTTTCCCGGAGAAGGGAGACATCAACGGCAAGCGGTACACCGCGCAGGAGATCTCGGCGCGGGTGCTGCAGAAACTGAAGCGCGACGCCGAGGCATATCTGGGTGAGGACGTGACGGACGCGGTGATCACGGTGCCCGCGTACTTCAACGACTCCCAGCGCACGGCCACCAAGGAGGCCGGCGAGATCGCGGGCCTGAAGGTGGCACGGATCATCAACGAGCCGACCTCGGCTGCCCTGGCGTACGGCCTGGACAAGGAGAACGACCAGACGGTGCTGGTCTTCGACCTCGGCGGCGGCACCTTCGATGTGTCGCTGCTGGAGATCGGCGAGGGCGTGGTGGAGGTGAAGGCCACCTCCGGTGACACCCAGCTGGGCGGTGACGACTGGGACCAGCGGATCGTCGACCACCTGGTCAAGCAGTTCAAGAACGGCTACGGCATCGACCTGTCCAAGGACAAGATGGCAGCCCAGCGGCTCCGCGAGGCCGCGGAGAAGGCGAAGATCGAGCTGTCCGCCGCGACCGAGACCACGATCAACCTGCCGTACATCACGGCATCCGCCGAGGGCGCGCTGCACCTGGACGAGAAGCTCACGCGTGCGCAGTTCCAGCAGCTGACCGCTGATCTGCTGGAGCGCTGCGAGGGACCGTTCCATCAGGCCGTCAAGGACGCCAAGATCGAGGTCTCGGACGTCGACCACGTCATCCTGGTCGGCGGCTCCACCCGGATGCCGGCCGTCACCGACCTGGTGAAGAAGCTAACCGGCAAGGATCCGCACAAGGGCGTCAACCCGGACGAGGTGGTGGCCGTCGGCGCCGCGCTGCAGGCAGGCGTGCTGAAGGGTGAGGTCAAGGACGTCCTGCTGCTCGACGTCACCCCGCTGTCCCTGGGCATCGAGACCAAGGGCGGCATCATGACCAAGCTGATCGAGCGCAACACCACCATCCCGACCCGCCGCTCGGAGGTCTTCACCACCGCCGAGGACAACCAGCCCTCAGTGACCGTGCAGGTGTACCAGGGCGAGCGGGAGATCGCCGCGTACAACAAGAAGCTCGGCATGTTCGAGCTGACCGGCATCGCCCCGGCGCCGCGCGGCCTGCCGCAGATCGAGGTCAGCTTCGACATCGACGCCAACGGCATCATGCACGTCGGAGCGAAGGACCTCGGCACCGGCAAGGAGCAGAAGATGACCGTCACCGGCGGCTCCGCCCTGCCCAAGGACGACATCGACCGCATGATCCGGGAAGCCGAGCAGCACGCCGAGGAGGACCGCCGCCGCAAGGAGGCCGCCGAGACCCGCAACCAGGGCGAGCAACTCGCCTACACCACCGAGAAGTTCCTCACCGACAACCAGGACAAGGTCCCGGCCGATGTGAAGAGCAAGGTGGAGACGGCCCTGACGGAGCTGCGAGAGAAGCTGAAGGGCGAGGACACCGGCGCGATCCGCGCGGCCAGCGACAAGGTCTCCCAGGTCAGCCAGAAGCTCGGCCAGGCCCTCTACGCCCAGACCCCTGGAGCGCCAGGCGGTGCGACCGGCCCGCAAGGCTCGGAAGAGGAGGTCGTGGACGCCGAGATCGTGGATGAGGACGAGCACAAGGGAGGCGCCGCATGACCACCCCATCCAGGCCGAGCAAGAACACCGAACAGCAGCGCCCGCCGGTGGTCATCCGCGACAAGCGGCGCATCGACCCGGACACCCTGCAACTGCGGCCCGGCGCTGAGGAGCGCCCCGCCAAGCACAGTGACCAGCAGGGCGCCGGCGGACCCGCCAGCGCCCTGCTCGGCGGCGGCGCCGCGCCCTCGCCCGGCCAGGCTCCCGCGGAAGCCGGCGGCGAGTCGCTGCGCGCCACGCTCGCCGAGCGAACCACGGACCTGCAGCGGGTGAAGGCCGAGTACGACAACTTCCGCCGGCGCGTCCAGCGCGAACGCCTCGCCATCCACACCAGTGCGGTAGCCGAGGTACTCCGCACGCTCCTGCCGATCCTCGACACCATCGACCGCGCCCGTGCCCACCAGGACACCGCGGCGGCCTTCGACACCGTCGCCAGGAGCCTTGAGGAGCAACTGGCCGCACTCGGGGTGCAGCAGGTCGGCACGGCGGGCGAAGCCTTCGACCCCACCCTCCACGAGGCCGTCACCTCGACCGAATCGGACCAGGTCGACCGCCCCACCTGCACCCAGATCCTGCGCCCCGGCTACCGGCTCGGCGAGGTCCTGCTGCGCCCGGCCCAGGTGGCGGTCGAACAACCGTCCACCCCGGACCGGCCAAGCCCCAGCTCCTCCGAGTCCGATCGCACCGACTCGGCATAGGACATGCGGTCCACACCTCCGTGCGGCTTGCCCGTTTTCCCAGGCCCGTCCGGAGCACACGCGAATAGGCGGAACACGGATTCCGCCGTGGAGAAGGGAGGCCGTGATGATGACCCAGTCAATGGCACTGCTCCCGAACACCCAACTGCCCGACCCGGTCGAGCGGATGGAGGAGGGCATCCCGACCACCCCGCTGCGCTGGGGCACGCACGACCGCCACCCGATCGCCATCGAAGAGGACCTGGCGGACGGCACGTATGTACTGCGCGCCGAGCTTCCCGGTCTGGAGCCGCGGGAGATCACGGTCACCGTCAATGACGACGTCCTCGCGGTCAGCGCCGAACACAGCGCGGACAAGCGCAAGGCGCAGCGATCGGAGTTCCGGTACGGCTCCCTCGAGCGGCTCCTCCGCCTGCCGGCGCCCGTTCGAGCCAGTGCAGTGAGTGCCGGGTACCGCGACGGCATCCTCACTGTGCGCGTCCCGCTGGCGGACGCCGTCGCCGTCCACGAGCCGGGCATCGTCCCGGTCCGGCGGACACCCTGAAGCCGGCAGGACCGGTGAGGGAGGAGCCATGACGGAGAAGAAGATCATCACCGTGTTCGGGGCGACCGGCTCCCAGGGCGGCGCCCTGGCGCGGGCGATCGTCGCCGAGAAGGAAGGCGAGTTCGCGGTCCGCGCCGTCACCCGCACACCGGAGTCGGACAAGGCCAGGGAACTGGAGCGGCTCGGCGCCGAGGTGGTGCGCGCGGACATGGACGACCCGGCGAGCCTCGCACCCGCCTTCGACGGAGCGTACGGCGCCTACCTGGTGACCAACTTCTGGGAGCACATGTCCGCCGTGCGCGAGAAGGCGCAGGCCGCCGCGCTGGCCAATGCGGCCGGCCACGCGGGTATCCAGCACGCGATCTGGTCCACCCTGGAGGACACCCGCGACTACATCCCACTCGACGACGACCGCATGCCCACCCTGCAGGAGCGGTACAAGGTGCCGCACTTCGACGCCAAGGCCGAGGCCGACCACTACTTCACCGACGCAGGCGTCCCGACGACCTATCTGCGCACCACCTTCTACTGGGAGAACCTGCTCGGACACTTCAGTCCTCACCGTGGCGAGAACGGCGTCCTGGAACTGTCGCTGCCGATGGGCACCAGCCGCCTCGCGGGCATCGCCGTCGAGGACATCGGCCGCACCGCCCTGGAGATCTTCAAACGCGGCACCGACCTGATCGGCGCCACCGTCAGCATCGCCGGCGAGCACCTGACGCTCACCGAGATGGCCAAGGCCCTCACCGCAGAGCTGGGCGAACCGGTCCAGTACCTGCCGATGACCCCCGACGCCTACCGCAGGCTCGACTTCCCCGGCGCCGACGAGGCCGGAAACATGTTCCAGTACTACGCCGACTGCGAGGAGCGCTTCATCCACGCCCGCGACCTGGACGCCGTCCGCGAACTCAACCCGCTGCTTCAGGACTTCGCCACCTGGCTCGCCGCCCACCACGACCAGCTGCGCGCCGCTCTCGGCGCCTGAACGAGCCGCGATCGCAGCGGGGAGGCCGTGTCGTCGGCACGGCCGGAGGAGAGTACCGATGACCATTCCCGTTCCCAAGGACCCGGACGCGCGCCCTGCGGGCCCGATCCCCACCCCGCAGCCGACGCCCGGCGACGGACCGCCGGCTCCACCGGTCCCCGGCCCGGAGCCCCCGCCGTATCCGCCGCCTGCGCCGAACTCGGAGTGGGCCGTCGCCGCCGGCCGGCTCGCCGCGCTGCGCGACCTCGCCGAACACGCCTGGCAGCGCTGGATGGCAGGCGACCGCCAGGGCGCTCTTGCCGCAGTGAACGAGGCGATGCCCACCGCGGCCGCGGCCGCAGCGGCACTCACCCTCCTGACCAGCACCGAACGGCAGACCGGACTCACGGGCGATGTCCCGCAGCCCGAACCAACTCCCACCAGCGGATGCGACCGATGAACCCCTCCGCCACGGTGCTCTCGCCTGGCGCTTCCGGCGTGCGACCAAGACTGGACGCTGTGGCCATCGGCGGCCTGAGCCACTCCGGGAGGAAGCTATGAATGCCCTGGTTCTCATCGGCCGGATCCTCTTCGCCGTACTGTTCCTGAGTTCGGCTGTCAACCACCTGACGAAGACCGAGGCCATGGTCGGCTACACGGCCTCCCGCGGCGTCCCGGCCGCGAAAGCCGCGACCGTGCTGTCCGGCGTGGTACTCCTGGCCGGGGGCCTGAGCGTACTGCTCGGGATCTGGGCCGACCTCGGCGCGGTGCTCCTCGCGATCTTCCTCGCCGCCGCGGCGGTGTCGATGCACGCGTTCTGGCGGGAGAGCGAGGGGCAGGCACGCCAGATGGAGATGATCCACTTCATGAAGGACATGGCGCTGTGCGGGGCCTCGCTGATGCTGATCGCGTTCTTCGCGCACACCGGCCACAGTCTCGGACTGACGGTCACGGGCCCGCTGTTCCATCTCGATTGAGGCCGACAGGAGCTGCCCGCCCGAACGCGGAAGGCGGGCGGCTCTCGATGACCTGTTCAGCGATTGATCTCGATGCGCCGGGCGGTCGGCCGTTCGGCGTCCATGGGAACGGTCACGGTGAGCACGCCCTTGTCGTACGTCGCGGTGATGTTCTCCTCCATCGCCTCGGCCGGAAGGTTGATGGCGCGGACGAACGTGCCGTAGTGGAATTCGCAGTGGTGCTTTTCCTTCTTCTCCTCGGTGCGCTCGGCCTGGATGGTGAGGGTACGGTCCTGGACGGTGATCTCGACGTCCTTGTCCGGGTCGATCCCCGGCAGCTCGGCACGGACCACGTACGCGCCGTCCTTCTCGAACTCCTCAGTCCGGATCATGTGCTGACCGGTGCGCGGACCGAAGGGGAAGCTTTCGAACCACTCGGACCAGTCAGGCCACCCTGGGGACAGGGGCATCCTTCGCATGATGTCGGTAGGCATCGCAGCCTCCTCGGATAGACCAGGACTGCGCCTGAGCGGTTACCCCGCCGTGCGTCTTCCACTCGTCGGCCGGCGAGCGTGCGTGTTCCACTGGCAGGAGGAAGGGGCCAGTCAGGGGAATCGGGCGGTGGCGGAGCGAGAGCCCTGCGGCTGGCCTCCCGTTTTCCCCGGCGCCGGAGGGGCAGGCGCCTCATGGAGCCGTCCATCACCACGCTGTCTCCGGCCATCCCAGCATCAGGAGCACCGCCATGAAGCAGAAGATCCGCGACATCATGACCGAGAGCCTGGTCACCGTCGGCGAGCAGACCACGGTCCACGACACGGCCCTACGCATGCGGGACGCCGATATCGGCGATGTCCTGGTCACCGACGATGGCCGCCTGCGCGGTCTGGTCACCGACCGTGACCTGGTTGTGCGCGCCCTCGCCGAGGGCAAGGATCCCGACCGGTGCACTGCCGGCGAGATCTGCAGCAGCGAGATCATCAGCGTCAGCCCCGACGATGAGATCGAGCGCGCCATCGACCTCATGCGCAGCCACGCCCTGCGCCGCCTGCCGGTCGTGATCGACGACCGGCCGGTCGGCATCGTTTCGCTCGGCGACCTGGCCCTCGAACGCGACCGGGCCTCCGCCCTCGCCGACATCAGCGCCGCCGAACCCAACACCTGACACCCGACAGCCGGCCACCCGCCGAGGCATGGCACGCCGCTCGCGGAGCTGACACGATGCCAAACCGAGCGGGACGTCGCGGCCCGTGCGTCCGGCCGCCGGGATCTCTAATGCTCCGTCCGGGTTGCGGTGCTGACGGATCGTCGTGCCGCCGCAGCCACACGGCAGCGGTGAAGCGAGGATCGACCACAGACACATCGTCCGAATGAGCCATGAAACGGAGTTGATGGCCCGTGTTGGAACGCACTCGCGACAAGGACCAGACCGCGGTCACATTCGTCCTCCCCCCGGGCCACCCCGCCGGAGAGACCAGCGTGGTCGGGGACTTCAACAGCTGGCGGCCCGGTACTCACCGATTCAATCCCCGCCAGGACGGCTCCCGCGCGGTCACCATCGACCTTCCGCTGGACAAGCAGTTCGCCTTCCGCTACCTGGCCGCGGATGGCTGGTGGTTCGACGAGGAGACCGCCGACGGCCACGACGGCCGCAACAGTCTCCTGCACACCTGAGACTCCCAGCTACTCGGGGTGCCCATTCGTCTCCGGGTCCGGTGGTGGTAATTCGACACGTACTCGAGTGGGTACGGCAGCCAGGATATGCGCCGAGCACCGTGTGATGGACGGTCATGTAGTCGACAAACGGGCCTCCGGCGCCGGGACCGGGGTGCCGGCTGGAGGTGACCGATCCGTGCGGCCGCCCCCGGTCGGTCGGGCGTACGGTGGAGACATGGCCGTGGCCAGTCCGAGCCTGCCCCGGGATGTCGGGCGGGCACGGTGGGATCCGTGTCGGTGCCGGTACTGAGCGACCGCCCGGGCCGACACGGCGTCCGACTCAGGGAGCCGAATCCCCCGCGATGTCCCCGACGCATGCCAGCCTGGGGACCACTGTTGTGCCGATCGGCGGACGCGACGGCCGTGCGGCACCGGCGATCACGACTTCCTGATTCTCGGAGCCGACCGGAAGGAGCGCCACTGCATGGGTATGCCCCTGCCGGCCGGTCATGTACTGGTTCGCCTCCACGACGGCCCCCGAGAGGTGGCCGTAGCGGTGCTCGACGCGCTGGAGATCTCATTTCCCACCCACACTGGCCGGGGTGAATCCCACCAGGCCAACGTGTGGGAGGATCCGCCGATCATGAGACCGGGCACCACGGCGGGCGCTGCCGACTCCGAACTCCCGGCGGTATGGTCGCAGACGTTCGACCCCGTAAGCGCTCGCGCCGACCAGGGTCCGATCACTCTGCCCGGGGGCATCACCGCCGACGTTCTCGGCGCCCCGGACGTCGCGTTCAGCGTGGTCCGCGTCCTCGGGGAGCTGTTCCACGCGGAGGAGGAGGGGATGATCCGGCGCGGCCCGGAGGTGGAGATCCAGTTACGACTGGGACCGCGCGGCACGGGCTGACGGCGACGGCGGGAAGGGCGCACCGGCCCGGGCGCTGAGCGAGGCTGGAGACCCAGGCAAACGCGCCGGCTTCGACCGGTATGGCGCCGCCGGCCTCGCGGGCGTCTCCGCCGACGACCTGCTGGCCGGGATCGACCTCGGCGATCTCTTCGCGGGCGGCCCGATGCCCGGTCGGGGCGGCCGGCAGTCTGTTCGAGCGGCTCTTCGGCACGCCGGCCAGCCACCGCCCGCCGCGCGGCGCGGACATCGCGACCCCGCTCACCGTCCCGCTGACCACCCTCCTAGCCGGAGCAGAGCACACCGCCACCATCCGGCGGCCCGGCCCGTGCACCAGCTGCCACGGCACGGGCGCAGCCCCGGGCAGCGCGCCGCGCGAGTGCGACCGCTGCCATGGCTTGGGCCAGGAGACCTCCGAACACCGAAAGCGCCAGGTCGCCGAATGCCCGGCCTGCTCGGGCAGGGGCACCGTCATCGACCGGCCGTGCCCCGAATGCGACGCGACAGGAGAGGTCGAGCACACCGAGTCCATAACCCTGCGCCGTCCCAACCCTCGACGGCGACACCCGGATCGACGTACCGCCCGGCACCCAGCCGGGCACGGTCATCCACATACCGGGCCCGGCCGGGCGGGGAAAAACGCGGTGACGCTTGGCCGTCCGCGTGCCCGAGCATCCGAACGAGCAACAACGGCACATGTATCAACAGCTGCGCGACGAAGAACAGTACGGCGCGTAGCAGCTCAGCCACGATCTGGCCCACAGCTCCTGCCCTGGCAGAACGATCACGGCGGGCAGCGCCGTCGTCAGTGGCGTAGCGTTGTGGCCCGGTCGGCCAGGGTGACCGGAGGGACGTAGTCGCCCAGGAGGGTGCGGTGCCACCACGCACCGGTGGCACGCAGATCGCGCCACTCGGTGAAGCGGTAGCGGTAGAGGCGGGCGCGGACGAAGACGGGAGGGGTCTCGGGGAACGGGTTGGTGCCGATCAGTCGGAGGATCTCGGTGTTGTTGTCGAGGAGAGCGGCCAGCAGCCGCGGGAACCAGGGCTCCGCGTAGGCCGGTGAGATGGCCGCGAACCACATCTGCCAATCCAGTCGCAGGTGGTACGGCGCGATCTGCGGGGGGCGGCGGCGCACATCGCCCGGCTTCCCTCTGAAGGCGTACTCCTTCCACACCGTCGTCGCGCCGATCCCCCGGTCGTCGGTACCCTCAACGACGATCTCGTAGCGGGCCCGGCCGATGGAGCCGAAGGCGCCGTAGGTGTTGACCAGATGTAGGGGCGTGAATGAGGCGTTCATGATCTGGCGACGGGAGACCAGGTTCCGGGCCGGCCAGTAGCTGAGCGCCACGAGCAGCACGGTGGCGGCCAGCACAAGTCCCTCGTACCACCTCGGCGTGCCCGAGAAGTGGTGAGCTGTGGGCAGGCCAACGGCACGGCCCGTGGCATCAGTGCCGAGGACGGACAGGGCCAGCACTACGGCGAGCCAGTTGAGCCAGGCGAAGTTGCCGGAAGCGATGAGCCACAGCTGGGTGACGATCACGAAGGCGGCGGCAGCGCTCGCCGCAGGCTGCGGGGCGAGGAGGGCGAACGGTGCCGCCAGCTGCGCGAGGTGGTTGGCGGCGGCCTCCACCCGGTGGACGGGTTTCGGCAGGTGATGGAAGAACCAGCTGAGCGGTCCCGGCATGGGCTGCGTCTCGTGGTGGTAGTAGAGGCAGGTCAGATCGCGCCAGCAGGAATCGCCGCGCAGCTTGATCAGCCCGGCACCGACCTCCAGGCGGAAGAGCAACCAGCGCAGCAGCCACAGCACCAGCACCGGCGGGGCGACGTCCCCGTTGCCGAGGAAGATCGCAAGGAAGCCGGTCTCCACCAGCAACGATTCCCACATGAAGGCGAACCACGTCTGGCCGACATTAACGATCGACAGATACGCCACCCACGTGGCCAGCCACATGAGCATGGACGCCCACAGCGGCACCGCATCCCCTGCGCCCGCAGCCAGGGCGGCCGACAGGGCCACACCCATCAAGATCACAGTGGCGAGGAAGCGGTCCGAGCAACGTATGTGGAAGACGCTGGGTGCCTTCACGAACCGGACGCGCGCTACGAACTCCGATGCGGGAAGCAGACCGCGCTCCCCGATGAGGCCGCGGAACTGAGCAGCCACACTCAGGAACGCCACGAAGTAGACCACCGCGAGACCCCGCTGGAACAGCAGCCTGCCCAGCCAGTAGTCCGCGTCGGAAAACCACTCCACGGCGCCCTCCTCGCCGCAATCAACGTCCCTCCTGTACAGCACCTACCCGGGTATCGCCTCCAGCACATCCCGGCAGGGCACTGAACACGCACCCGTGAACGCAGCGATCTGCCGCTGCGGCGGCCGCAGCTGCACTCGCCGTGCTTACGAAGACCGACCAGAACCCTTGGTCCAGTCGGTCGCAGGCGACATGCCAACCGAGGGGCGGGGCGGACTGGGCCCTTGCTGCCAGTGCGGTCTCGTTCGCCAGCTATGACGTTGACCCGGCAAGGACACGCCGACCCGATCGGAGACGACGACCCGCGCTTCCCCCGGCGCCCACAGATCCCTCGCCCTTCCCCAAGATCGTGTACCCAAGTGACACGTATCCCCTGTAGCTAGGCGCATTCAGAGCAAATAGAGTTGGTACCTGCGCTGGTCAGGGCAAAGGCCACGGTGACAACTACCTGCGGCAGTCACAGTGTTGCGACTCCCGCCGATAGATGACACATACCGACGATGACTGTCACCATGATCGCTTGGCTGCAGGGGGAGAATTGACGGGTCTGCGCCTGTTCCGGGTTGACGGCGGGTCGGCCGAGGGAATTGTCGGCTCGGAGGTGGAGCTGGAGCGGCATCTCCAGACCTTGATCGAGCAGAACATGGCCACCATGCTCGGCGTGCGGTTCCTCGCCTCGGAGTATTCCACCGGCCCGGTCCACGGTGGCCGGATCGACTCACTGGGCCTCGACGAGGACGGCAGCCCGGTGGTGGTCGAGTACAAGCGCTCGCGCAGCGAGAACGTGATCAACCAGGCGTTGTTCTATTCTGCCTGGTTGCGGGACCACAAGGCTGAGTTCGAGGCGCTGGTGGCTCGTCGGCTCGGGGTCGAGGCTGCCGACGGTGTCGGGTGGACCCCAAGTCCATTCCCTTGGAGGCGGGGTTCAGCCGTGACGTGACCGATATCGGGCACCACGGCAGCGGCTCGCTCGAGCTGCGGATCGGCTCGGCTCGGCTCGGCGGAAGACCTTGACCGGGCGGTCCCGCTCCTTCGGGCCAGCTACGCGGCCGCGTGACGACGGGTCCGTCACGGGGCGGCACCTTTGCCCGTCGCCCTTCACGGCCGCGCGGTCGTCGGGTCCGGGGTGAGGGAGGGGCTCCGGTCGCATCGGGCCGCGAGGTCGGCGGCGTACGCTGCGAGCCGCTCGCGCAGCAACCGCCGGCTCCTGAGGGTGAGATAGAGGACCTGTTGCCTTGCTGCCGGGGCGGTGCGAACGAGGCGGGCCCGGCCCTCCGGGGTGCCGGAGGGCCGGGCGGGAGTCAGTTCTCCATGCCGAAGTAGCGGGTGAGGTAGTCGATGATCTCGGTTGCGTGGGGCAGGAGTTCGGGCAGCTGGGTCGCGAGGACCTCCCGGGTGGCGGTGGCAAGGGCGCCGGTGGTGGTGGCGGCCGGGCGGACGTACGGTTCGAGGCGCTTGATCAGTTCGTAGTTGCTGTCGATGTTCTCGGCGCGCATCGCCTTCTCCAGCGGCGGTGCGCCGGGCGGCGGTACGGGGGCGAGGACGCGGCTGACGTAGGTGACGCGGTGCAGGACGCGCCAGCACGGGGGCTTGGCGGAGCTCTGCCGGGCCTGGCGGAGGGCGGCGGCGTCAGGGGCGGCGTTGTTGGAGAGCCAGGTCGGGTCGACGACCTTGTGGTAGAAGTCGTCGAAGTTGGCGCTGTTCTCGCCGAGGTAGAAGGTGAGGAAGCGGTAGGCGTCGACCTTACCGGGCACCAGCACGGGTTTGCCGGCGGCGTCGTAGACGGGCTTGCCGTCCTTGTCACGGCGCTGGAGGTCGCCCGAGGGTGCGCACTGGACGTCGAGGCCGAAGGAGCGGGAGGCGTCCTTGCCCTTGGCCCGGGTGACGCTGAAACCGCCGCCCACGGAGGCCTCGAGCTGGCCGTAGAAGTTCACGCCGCTGAAGCCGAAGCTGCCCCCGTAGGTGCCGCCGATGCTCCCGCTGAGCGCGTAGGAGCCGGAGGTGGTCTCGCTGACGGCGTCGGTGGCCTCGGTGGTCTCGGCGAAGAAGCCGCCCTGGGCCGTCCAGACGTAGGTATTGACCAGGTCCCGGTGCGAGAAGCCGGTGGCGGCGGCGCTGCCGGCGGTGCTGCGCCCGGTCTCCTGCTGCTCGACGGACATGCCCATCGAGCGCAGGAGCGCGTTGGCCTGTCCCTGGGTCGGGTCCGGGCGGTGGGTCTCGGTCGAGACCGATTCGTAGAAGGCGTGCAGCCGCTGCTGGTCGCGGGTGATCCGGCGCTTGAGCGCGTAGGCGTCCCGCGGCTTGAAGTAGCTGTATTCGCCGTAGCCGGTGGCGGTGGGGTAGTCCGGGTCGGTGACCTTGCCGCGGTCGTCGAAGCCGACCGCGCCGTCCAGGGTGCCCTGCTTGGTGTAGCGGGGGTTGATCGGGAAGTGGATGATGTTCCATTCCAGCGGGATGTCGGGGTTGGGCAGCATCCGGTAGGCGACCAGGGCGCCGGTGTGCGCCAGGCGCAGCGCGAAGACGTCGGCGGTCTGGGACTGCACCAGCGCCATGCCGGTGTTGGCGGGCACGTACCGGCGGCCGACGGCGGAGTTCAGCACCTTGGCGGCGTCCTCGGTGTAGCCGGTCAGGGCCAGCTTGGCCTTGCGGGCGGTATTGGTGCCCTGGCTGACCTTGGTGTCCTCACTCCAGGTGTTGGAGAACTCCAGGCTGCCCGTCAGGCCGACCTTCAACTGGGCGTCGACGAGCGGGGACGCGATGCCGAAGCCGGCCGGAGCGGTGATCGACAGGACGCTGGCATCGGTCTCGAAGCCCACCGCGAAGCCGAAGGCGGCGTTGACGCTGCGGGTCTTGCTGGAGGAGAGGCTCCGCACCACCTGGTCGGCCTCGGCGAACTCCACGGAGGAGGCGCCGGCCCAGCCGTCGGCCTTGTCGGTGAGGTTCTCGGACGGCACCGGCGGGGCGCCCTCGACGTAGCCGACGAGCTGCGGGTCGAACTGGGCCTGGCCGACCCACTCGGTGGTCAGGTCGCCGACCTTGTAGCCGGTGACCAGGTGCCAGCGGCCGTCCCGGACGAAGGCGTAGCAGCGCTTGAGCACGCCGAGCGCCTCGCCCTTGGCGTCGTACTGGAGGTCGGCGTACTCGGTGACGGCGGGGGCGCCGGCGATGGTGTCGTGGAAGGGGGTGCGGACGTCGGCGAGGGCCGAGCGGACCTGGGCGGTGTCGGTGGAGACGGGCGCGGTGGAGAGCAGGACGCGCGGCCGCTTGGCGGAGAAGCCCAGGTTGTTGCCGCGCAGGCCCTCGTCCCGGACGGACGTGGTGCCGGGTTCGGTGGAGTCCCGGTCGAACGGCCAGTAGCCGAGCAGGTCCTGCTTCTCCCCGCGCAGGCGGGTGAACAGGTTGTCCTGGATCTGCTCCTGGGTGCGGACGGTCCGCCAGATGCGGACCTCCTCCAGCGTGCCGGTGAGCAGGTCGACCGGTTTTCCGCCCTCCAGCCGCGCGCCCAGGGTGAGTTGGGGTTCGCCCCAGGCCGCGGTGGTGTCCTGCGCGGTCAGCGGCGCCTCGGAGAGCGGCTCGCCGTTGCGGTACAGCCGCAGCGGGCTGGCCAGGGGGTCGACGTCACGGGTCCAGCGGGCGCCGCGCAGCTTCGCCGGGAAGGTACCGGACACGTCGAGGGTGACGTTGCCGGCGTTCTCGTTGAACGCCCAGCGCGCCAGCAGGCCCTTCTCGCGCGAGGTGACCGGCAGCCCGAGCCGGGCCTGCGGCCGGGCGGAGTTCCACAGCCGCAGCTCGCACAGCACGCCGGTCAGCCCGCGGCCGATCACCACCTCGTTGTTGTTGGCCTGCGCGCCGGGGCCGCTGTACACGAAGCTGCCGACGGCACCGCCGTCGAGGTAGAAGCGGATGTCCTGTTCGGGCTGGGGGGCCGTGCCCGCCTGGGCTCCGACGACCTCCGGCTTGCGACGCTCGCGCACCACGGTGATGCGCTGGAACGCGCCGGGCGTGACGGCCCGGTCGGAGGTGTAGCGGACGGGCTTGCCGTTCGCCTCGGCGAAGGCGAACTCCACCAGGCCGTCGGCCCGGACGCCCAGGTGGTACGGGACGCCGTCCCGCCCGCCGTCGATGACCGTGCCCTTGGTGAGCAGGCCGATGGGCGTGCCCAGCTTGTCGATCCGGACGAACGCCTCGACGGTGAGGTCCTCCAGCACGTCCAGCGCGGGTTGCGCGGCCACTGCCAGGCCCTCGCCGCCGTCCAGGCTCAGTGCCCAGGACTGGGTGAAGGTGGCGGCGAGGTGCGCCCACTCGTTGCAGGGGAAGCGCTCCGCAGACTTCAGCACCCGGTCGCCCACCCGGGCGGTCACCTGGTAGCCCTTGATCGGCGAGGCCGGGCCGCTCGTGCCGGGGAAGGTCCAGTACCCCAGCAGGCCTGGTTCCCGGCCGGAGAGGCGCTGGTGGCGCTCGGCGGAGATCTCCTGCTTGGTGCGGGCCCGGCCGAAGACCCGGACCTCGTCGATCTGGCCGTCGAGGTAGTCGCCGTTGAAGGGGAAGTGGCCCAGGATCAGCGGGCCTTTGCCGGTGTAGGCCCCGTTGGAGGTGCGGCGGGCGACCTCGACGCCGTCCCGGTAGAGGATCTGCTCGCGGGTGGCGTTCTTGTACACCGCGGCCCAGTGGTGCCACTCCAGGTCCGGGTAGGCCTGGGTGGTCTTCAGGTCGTCGCCGTACAGCGAGAAGTAGAGGGTCTCGTCGGGGTGGACCCACAGGTGCAGGGACTGGTCGACCCGGCCGTCCGTCGCGCCGTGGAACAGCAGCGGCTCGACGCGGCCCCGGGACTGGTTGCGCTTGGCCCACAGCTCGATGGTGAAGTCCCGGTTCGCCAGGTCGAGCGAGGGAGTCAGCTGGGCCTTGGTGCCGTTGACGAACTGCCAGGCCGGCAGGGCGGCCGGGGTGAGCGCCAGGGAGTAGCCCGATCCGTCCGTCCTGGCGTGGACGATCCGGCCCCCTCCGGCCTCGGGGTTGACCCATGCCTCCAGGCTCAGGTCACCGGTCGGGGCGATGTTCTGCTGCTTGCCGGCGGGCAGGGTCAGGTACTGCTCCTTGCCGTCGAACAGGAAGGCCCGGCCGGGCATCTCGGCCCGCCAGCGGCAGCCGCGCCCGGTGATCGCCGCCTTGGCGGTGCCGTTGGGCACGGATTCGACCCCGCCCGTGCTCAGCGTGACCAGGCGGGAGCCGGCGGAGAGCAGCACCCCGGGGCGGGAGGACTGCGCCCGGGCCCAGTCGTAGCCGACCAGGCTCACCTTGTCGCCGGGCTTGGCCGGGACGCTCTTCGTCGTCAGCTCCAGCGACTTGGCGCCGATCGGGGCGTCGGTGGCGACGGCGTAGCCGGTGCCGCCGATCTGCAGGTGGGCCTTGGCCGGGACGGCGACGGTGGTGGGCGTGGTGAGTTCGACGGTGCTGCCCGTCACCCGGGCGACCGCGCCTAGCGTCACCGGGCGGCCGGGGCTGCCGACCAGCGCGGCGGCCATCTGCTCGGCCCTGCGCGGCAGCGAGCGCCAGGTCTCGGTGTCCGCGCCGACGGTGACGGTCAGGTCGCAGCGGCCGGGCGCGTCGCCGTCGCTGACGGTGATCGTGGCGCCGTCCAGGGGAACGGCCGGGTCCCGGGCGAGGAAGACGAGCGTGCCGGTGTCCCCGGCGAGCGTCCGGGTGCCGCGCAGGACGGCGGTGTCGTAGTACGCGGCGAAGAACTGGTCGTCGGCGCCGCGGAAGTACAGCACGAGGTTGCCGGTGCCGCTGTCCAGCAGCGCGGGCCGGTCGGTGCCCCGGGCGAACTCCAGCAGGCCGCCGGTCAGGCTCAGGCCGGTGCTGTCCACCGCGAGCAGCGGCATCGCGACCGTGAGGTCGTCGTCGCCCTGGAGCGCGCCCGACAGCTTGGCCAACTGGCTTCGGGCATCGCCGAGTTCCGCCTGCTTGGCGGTCAGGTTGAGCTGCAGCTCCGCGATCCGCTGCTGGGCCTTGAGCGCCTCCTGGAGGAGGGCGCGGGCAGTGTCCAGCTGCGCCTTGGCCGCGAGGTACTGCACGTCCACTCCGGAGCGCATGGCCACGCGGGTCATCCGGAACAGGCCCGAGTCCGCCTTGAGGCACTCGGCCGACTGCACCGCCGAGGCGAACTGGTACGTGGAGGGGGAGCCGATCGCGAGCCGGCTCGCCCGGTTGACGATGCGGACGTACTCGCCCTCGGCGATCAGCTGGAACTGCGCCGACCGGTTGCCCGGGGTGCGGGCGATGGTGTCCAGCCTCTCGTTCTCCGCCAGGGAGTTGTTCAGGACGCGCACGTCCTTGTCGTACTGCGCGAAGGACAGCCAGTAGCAGGGCAGGCCGTCCTGGCTCTCGCCGACCGTCTCCACCCGCCAGGTCCAGTCGGGGCGCTGGTCGTGGAAGAACACCGGGGCCCCCTGCAGGCTGGCGTTGGCGGTGAACAGCCACTGCAGGTTGTGGGCGCCGCCTTGTATCGTGCGCGGCGTCTTGAGCTCGATCCGGTAAGTCCAGGAGGTGATCAGGTCCTTCTCGGCGAAGTAACGCTGCTCCAGGGCGTCGAATCCCGGCTTGAGCCGGTCGTGCTCCGCCTGGTACTCGGCCAGCCGCCCGGCCGCGCCCTTCAGCCGGTTGATGTCCGCCTCGATGGCGGCGACCTCCGGCTCCAGCCGCTTGACCAACTGCTGCAGGGTGCTGACCTGCTCCGAGTCGTGGCCCTTCGTCGGCCGTTTGAGCACCTGCGGGTCCAGCACGTCCGGCACCTGGGCCAGTCGGCCGTCCCGGCCGACGGCGAAGTCCAGGGCGGCCACGGCGGGCTCCTGGCCGTACTTGGCGGCGAAGGCCAGCATCACCCGGGCCTGCCGCTTGGCGGGCTTGGGGTCGGCGCGGTAGCCCGCGACGACGTTCTCCTGCTGGTGGTAGAGCAGGGCCGACATGCCGGAGACGACCGATCGGCCCTTGAGGGTGAAGCTGTCGCGCCGTACCCCGGGGTGGTCGCCGACCGGGGCGTCCGAGCCGGTCCACCGCGCGTTGCCCACGAGCGTGGCGTGCCCGGCGTGGTCGGTCTGGTCGTGGGCGGTGGTGCCGGTGCCCTCGTCGAAGCGGTAGTAGGCCACCAGGCCCGGCTCGTTGCCGATCAGCCGGTTGTTCAGGTCCGTGGTGAGTTCGGCCTGGGAGCGCACCCGGTTCCAGATCCGCAGCTCGTCGAGGTCGCCGTTGAAGAAGCTGTCGGTGCCGCCGGAACTCCGCCTGCCGACCAGGGTGTTCACGCCGGTGACCGGGGTGAACGGCAGCGCCGCGCTCCCGGCCTGCTTGCCATTGACGTACAGCTTCGCCGTGGTGCCGTCGAAGGTGGCGGCGATGTGGGCGTAGCTGTCCGCCGTGAGCGTCTCGGTGGAGGTGAGCGTTGTCGGCGCCCCGTCGTGGCTGAGGAACACCGCGCCGTTGGCGTCCACGCCGAACAGGTACTCCCCGCCGCGGCCCAGCACCGGGCCGTCGAGGGCGGCGGGTTTGACCCACGCCTCGATGGAGTAGGGCTTCCCGCCGAAGTGCAGCGGCCCCCGGTTGCCCAGGTCGAGGTGGGCGTCGACGCCGTCCAGGCGCAGCGCGGTCTCCGCATGGCCCTCGCTGCCGGTCACCGGCACCAGCTCGCGGCCGGTGAAGGGGCAGGTGCCGGGGCTGCGCTCGAACACCGAGTCCCGGTAAGCCGGATCCGGGCTGGTCCAGAAGCGGGTGCCCTGGGTGTTGAACAGTCCCTGGGCGCCCTGCTCGATGTTGAAGCTGTCGACCCGCCCGGTGGCGTCGTTGTGGGCGAACAGCTGCCAGCGCTGCACGTTGGAGACGGCGGTCGGCACCAGGACGGCGGCGAACCGGCCCTGGGTCAGGTTCCGGACGAAGGACAGCTCCTGGGTCGGCTCGTGGAACGGGCGGCCCTCCATGTCCTCGGTGCCCAGGCTGTCCTTGGCCGACTCCGGGCGGGTGGCGTGCCGGCTGCGCTTGAAGCGCACCTCCAGCACCGGCTTCAACTTCCCGTCCACCAGCACGAACCGGTCGACGAGCAGGGTGTCGCGGACCAGCGGCACCTTCTTCGCGCCGCTGAGCACGTAGTCGGCGCGGGACGCGTCCCCCGAACTGCCGCCGCCGGTCAGCTTGTACACCGCGTCCGTGTGCGTCTCGCCGACCGACTGCCGCAGGACCACCACGTACGTGCCGTCCGACAGGACGTGGAACGGGGCGTCCGCTGTCAGCCGCGCCGTGCTGGACAGGAACGGATCGATCTCCGCGGCCGCCGGCCGCTCGCCGGCACCGGCCTCCGCCCCGCCCCGCTTCACCGTCGGCATCGCCGTCGCGCCGACCAGGGCGTACCCGACCTCGGCGATCTCCCGGGGGAAGGCCACCTCGGCCGGGTTGTCGCTCCAGTACGCCGAGTCCACCTCTCCCTTGGCCGCCGGACCGGACAGGTCCAGCACCGTGTAGACGATCCGGCGGGAGGCGTCCATCGCGAACGCGATCGTCGTGCCCTGGTGCCGGGCCATCGTCACGTGCCGGTACGACCGGTCCCCGTACTTCTTGAGCAGGGAGTCCTGAGCTGCCACCGTTCCCCTTCCGGGCGCATGGAACGCCGACCCCGGTCCGTGCGGTCCGGGGTCGGCGGCGAGTGTGCGGATCTCTCCTGACGGAGCATCAGCGAGTCTGGCATGTGCGTTCGAAGTGAAGAGACGCTTCCGGAACTACTCGTGCCGCATACGGCTTGAACACAACGAGCGTGGCCGAACTTCGCTTGTCCGACGACGTGGAGGAGGCTCCCCGGGCTCCTACGGGGTGAGCTCGACGACGCGCGCGGGCTCACCCTTCCAGCGGTGCGGGTCGGCGGTGGCGACGACGGCACTGTCGGGGTGTTCCGGGGTGGGGGCGACGGTACAACGGGCGCGGGCCTGGGCCCAGGCGGTGTCGGCGGCGAGGGCGAGAGCGGCGGGGAAGGCCAGGGGGATGATGCCCGGGAGGACTGCGGGGTGTTCAGCGATACCGGGGCGGTGGCGGCCGGCTTCCACGAGGGCGCAGGCGGGGGCGTAGAAGTGATGTCGGCCTACTTCGGTGCTCCAGGCCCGGCCGGTGCAATTGCCCGGTCCGCCAGGTGAAACGACGCACCGGCCAGCTCCGGACCACCTCCGCCCCGGCGAGATCCCGGACCGGATGGACCCCCCCCCCGAAACGCCAGGTCGTCGTCCACCGGCGCGTCCACCCCTCGTCCAGGGCCAACTCGCCCGCGCCACCGCGGAAACCGGCATCCAGCCGGACCAGATCCTCCACCCCCTGCGCATCCGACCACCGCACGGCCGACACCGCCGCCGACCGCCGCCGACCGCCCACCGTGCAACGCCCTCGCCGCCCCTCCCGGCTTCCCGATCAAGGAGAAACCTACGGCGAAGATCCAGTTCCTGCAGCCGGTTCCCGGCAACTGCTGTCGTCCGAAGAGAAGTTGCCGTGCAGTGTGCCGTACGCATGTGCCAACCAAATCCGGTAGATCGGGTATGGATCACCATGAAGACCTGGCAAAACGGCAGTTCACGGAGGTGCGGGGGTGCCATCTATCGGGAGTGGTCACACGTGTCGCGCAAGCTCGGTCCGGATGCGGTCGGGGAGGTCGACTGGACGAACCCGCGGATCATCTGCGTGGCAGCCGAGTACAGCCGCTACGACCGGCATGCCGTAACCGAGATCGGCCGCCGCATCGACCTGATCGAATACCGGTACTTCGGCGACGATCTGCTCTCGCTGGACCTGGTGGCCTCGACGGCTGGCGCCTCGCCCCGGACCGGTCAGGGCAGCGTTGCCGCACCGGCCGCCGGCCGCCGTACGGTCGCTCAGCGGCTGGCCAGCGCACCGGTCGAGGTCCAGACGCTGTACAAGGAGCTCGATGGTCGGCTGTTGGCGTTCGGTGACGCCCACAGCGTGGAGTTGCGGCACTACATCGCCTATCGGAGGAGCGGGAACTTCGCGACGGTGAAGGTGCTCAACGGAGGGCTCCGGGTCTTCCTCCGTCTGGACCCGAGGTCCGTCACCTTGGAGGCGGGGTTCACCCGGGACGTGTCGAGGATCGGGCACCACGGGACCGGGGACCTGGAGGTTCGGATCGGCTCGGCAGCGGACCTCGACCGGGCGATGCCGCTGCTTCGGGCGAGCCTGGACGCGGTCGCCTGAGCGCCGGGCCGGACCCTGGGCGGGCGGGCCCTGCGGCCCGCCCGCCCAGCACTTCGCGCCTGCCCGGCCCAGTCCGCCGGGGGTGTGGCAGCCGGTCCGGCGTGGAGCAGGGCGCGATTCGCGACCCGATGGGGGCGCTCCCGGTGCCCAACGAGCGTTTGCCCGCTCAGGCACGCCCCGTGGAACTTCAGCGGCTGCGGCCTGCGGGCTTCGCCTGATGGCCGTGCGCGGGGCCGGGGGCTTCGCTTCTTCCGGTGTTCGGGGGAAGGGTTCGGATCCGCGCCGCGTGGATCTGCTCCGGACGGGCAACTGTTGGCAGGCGTTTCAGCGTCCCGGTGATCGGAACCAGGCTCTCCGGGACGACCGTACTCCGGCCCTGCGCCGTGATCAGGGGGCCTGTGCGGTCGTCAAGCCAATCCGCGACCGCGTCGTAGTGGTCGAACTCGGCCAGTTGCACTGTCCGCCTGCATGGCCCCTCGTCCCAGTCCCATTGTTCGAGGAGCAGGAGACGGCTCCGGTCCGCGGGGTCAGCCGTTGTGTCCTTGAGGATGGCCCAGGTCTCGTACTGCCGGTGGGTGTCGGTGTCGTGGTTGAGTACGTGGTACCGGTCACCGAACATCCTCAGGTGTTCCAGGAGTTGGGCCTCCTGCACCGAATTGGGGCCTCTGAGTGTGCCCACATCGGAGCGGAACACGGCAGGGTCGGCGCCGCGGCTGATCAGCCAGGAGGCTCCGAGTTCAAAGGTCGGCCGGCCCGCCCGGTCGATGGTGAACGTGCGCGCCGCCGGGTCGAGTCTGATGTGCGCACACAAGGTCCGGTTGACGCCGGGGAAGTCCCAGTCAGCGCCCTTGTCGGCGTAGATCAGGTACTCGTCGCAGCCGTCGCGGCTCACGCTCCGGGAGAGGAAGTCGTACATCCCGTGGGCATAGAACCAGTCGGCCTTGAGGAACTGATCCTGTGCGTCGGCGCTCGCCTCGTCGGCAGGCGCCCAGCCGTGGAAGTGGAAATCCGGGATGGGGGCTCCAGGTTGTGATCGGCGTCCAGCCCTGGCGATGCCTGAGGGGTCGAGCAGTAGCACCTGCGACGTACCCGCTCCACTCGCGGGCGCTGCTGAACGGTCGGCCCCCAGCGCGGCTGATTCTGCGGGGCGCCGCGGCGGCAGTGTCAGCGGGCCTGCTGCCGTGGCCGGTCGGGTGGGCTGGTGATGGTCGAGGGGTTGGTTGTCGTGGCCGGCGGCCAGAGAACGACGCGTGTGCGGGCGGCCAGCGCCCGCACGGACGGGCCGGGTGGGGTCTGCGGGACGAGCGGGCGGACGACGAGGTCCACCAGGTGCTCGGGGGTGAGGTCGCGGCCGAGGCGGGCCACCGGTGCGGGGTCGGTCATGGCGGCCGTGACGGCTTCCAGCAGCGGGGCCGGGATGTTCTCCGACATCTCGACACTCCAGCCCTCGACCTCGCCGGGACCGAGCTTCCCGCCGCTGATCTGCCAGGCCCGGCTCTCTGCGGCAAACATCTGCCCGGCGGGGGCGGTGCAGCGGTAGACGCTGGCCAGCTCGCCAGCCGGTGCGTCCAGCATCAGGTGCTCGCGGGTGCTGGTGTCGTGCCAGCCGGCGGCGATAGCCGGCGCGAGGCCGTACTCGGCGGGCCTGGACGGCCGGACCAGCTCGCCCGGGTTGGCGGCGAGCGCGGCGTGCAGGGCGACCACGATCTCCGACGGGGTGCGGCGGTCCGCGCTGGCCCGCCAGACCTCCTCTCTGCTCAGCAAGTGGTGGAAGGAGGCCGTCCACGTCGTCCCGTTGTCGTCGGTGGTCGACTGGGCGCGCAGCCGTCGGCACGGGCTGGTGTACACCGTCATGTCGCCGTGCTCTTCGGTGGTCCAGCCCCGGTCCGTCAGGGGCTTTGCCGCAGCGGTGCGGTCGTGGCCGGGGCCGGCGAGGTAGAGCGGGGATACGAGGGCCAGCGGTGCGGGCCTGAAGTCCGCAGCGAAGAGTTCCGTGGTGCGCTCGGCGGCCCTGGTCAGCAGACGGTCGACCTCGCGGAGCGCCTGCTCGCGCTGGGCGTCCGGCAGCGAGCCCCAGGTCGGTCCTGTGCCGTCGGCTGCAGCTGCGATCGGTCGGTCGTGCAGCGTGTCGGCGAGTCCGCTGGGATCCACCCAGTTGATCTGCATGGCAGCGGCGTGGGCCGCCGCATCCTTCAAGTCGCCTATGGTGAAGATGAGTTCGTTCAGCGCTGTGGTGAGGGGCGGCGTCGGCTTCTTGCTTGCCGTCCGTGGGTCGAGGTTGGCACCCGGGTCCAAGTCGAAGAGCGCTGGCGTACTCGCCGCTGCGGCGATGACCATGTCTTCGACCAGCAGGTATGCCAGGGCCTTCTGCTCCGGGGGGAGTTGGCCCCAGGTGGTAGGGGTGCCGGTCCGGCTGCTGGGGATGACCCGGTCCTCGATGTACCCGTCGGGGGTGTGGTCGAGGTCTTCGGTCCACTCCAGTGCTTCCTCGCAGACCTCGGCTGCTGCTTCCCGCAGGTCCGTCTCGGTGTACGGGTGGGCGGCCTCGCCGGGCTCGGGAATCTGCGGGTCGGCGTCGGTGAACGCACCTTCCTCGGTGTGGCCGAGGTGGGCGAGCAGTTCTTCGTCCATCCAGTCCCTGTCGCGTTGCAGGGCGGTGGGGTCGGTGAGGGCCTGGGCGAGGGCGTCGACGACGACGGTGGGGGCGGTCGTGGTGACCATGGCCTGCCAGTACGGCGGGTAGCCGCCGGTGTCGCGGGGTCCGACCTCCACGTACAGGTGGGGCCTGCCCATGAGGTCCTGCCGATCGCCGCGCGGGTCCAGGCGGATCTGGACCCGGGCGAGGCGGTCGGGAGCTTCGAGGTCGAGCACGCCCGCGCGGTAGGTGCTGCGCCAGCCGGCATCGGCGAGGGTGCGGATCAGGGTTCGCCGGTCGGTGGGCGTCCGGAGGGCGGGGTGCGACTCGCCGGTCCAGTCGGTGGCCGTTCCGGTGCGGGCGAGTTCCTCGGCGACGGCGAGGATGATCTCGGGCGGGGTCTCCTGGGAGAAGCCCGCCTGCCAATCGGGCGGGCCGAGCGGTTCCTTCGCCGCGGCGATGCGCCACCAGGCGCCGGGATCGAGTTGGCCTGCCCCAAGGCGGAAGCGATGGTCGCGACTCCAGGCGAACGTCTGGCTGAGCTCGGTCGCATCGGCGCGGCCCCATCCCCAGCGTGTGACCAGCCGGTCGAAGACCTGGTTGCTGTAGTCGCGCCCGGCCAGGTAGCGGGGTGTGACGTCGATCATCGTGGGCGGGTCGGCGATGCGGGGCCTCCGTGCGGGGCTGTGGGTGTGGGGGAAGGGGTGCTGCCCGGGTCCGGAAGACCCGGGGTGCGGGTGTGCGCGGCGAGGCGTCGGGCCGGTTGTTCCAGCCACCGGGTCAGGTCGGGGTCGATGCCGAGGCCGTCGGCCCCGGCGGCGGCGAGGAGGTCGGCGGCGAACTCGATCCGCAGGACGGCGTCCTGGGGGTGGGTCCCGGTGGGCAGCTCGTGCACGCCAGCGTCCGGCAGGTAGGCGAATCCCGCCTTCTCCAGTTGCCGGGCGGCGTCGGGGTGGCGCTCGGGCCGGGCCCCGACGGCCACCACCGTGGTGCCGAACGTACCGAATATGACGGGAGATGGGGTGGTGCCGGTCATCGGCGCCGACCGGGGTGGAGTTCTGCCGACGGTGCCTGTGGCGGTGTCTGGGGCGCGGGAGTGGTGCCGGTACTGGTCGAGTGGGTTCCGGCTGTGGCTGCGGCCTGGCGGGGGCTGGGCCTGTGCGGTTCCCAGCTGGTGCCCATGGTGGTGATGCGTGTCGCGGTGCCGCCAAGCCTTTGTTGGAGTTCGCCGAGGGTGTCGGCGCTCTCGGTGAGGAGGTCGGACAGGTCGTCGCCCGGGGCGTGGCCGAGCCGTGCGCTCCAGGCGGCGGCGGCCTTCGTGAAGGTGACGAGTCGGGCGAGGACGCCGTTGTGTCCGAGGACCGCCTGGGTCAGGTGTGCTGTTCCGTCGTATCCGTTGTCGCCCGTGGTCAGGCGGTGGGTCAGGTCAGCGAGGGCGGCTGCCGGGTCGGGGACGGCGGTGGGGACGAATGCGGCGGTGGGCGGCGGGGTGCCGAGTGCCGGGTCGAGTTCGACCTCGAATCCGCTGGCCTGCAGGAGACTCGCCGCCGAGGAGGCGGCCCGGTTCTGTTCCTGCTCGGAGAGGTGGTGGGGCAGTCGGGCGTGGAAGGTGCCGCCTGCGATGTGTATGTCGTTGAAGCCCTCGCGCCGCAGGAGGGTGAGCGCGGTGTCGTTGAAGGCAGTGTCGTTGAAGGGGCCTTCGGCGATGGTGCCGGTGGTCGCCGAGCGGCTGATCGTGTAGGGGGGTGGGATGGGGCTTCTCCTTGTCGGCCGCCGTGCCGGCGTCGGGCGCGGCGGCGCTGCGCGGGAAGGGGGAGCGGCTGGGGTCAGCGGCGTCTCGGGCCGGGCGTGGTCGTGGTCCAGGCGAGCCGGGTGCCGGTGTCGGCGGGGGCGGCTTGGAGGATCCTCGGGGCGGTGCGGGCTCGGGCTGCGGCCCGCTGGAGGTCGGCCGGAGTGGGAGCCGGTGGGGTGATCGGCGTGATCGAGGCCGTTCGTCGGCTGAAGGGACCGAGTTCGCTGCGGTAGCGCGGGATGGGGGCGGGGTCGAGCATGGCGGCGGAGGCGGCGTCGAGGATCCGGGACGGTGTGCCGCTGCTGAACCGTCCGAACCAGCCTGTCCTGGACACGGTGCCGATGGTGAACCGGCCGTCCTGGCCGGCCTGTTCGGCGTCCTCGCGGGCGAGCGCGTGCAGGCTGTAGGTGACCTTGGCCAGGGCGTCGGGTGAGTGCAGGGTGAGCTGTCCGGTATCGACTTCGTGGGCGGTCCAGCCGGCTGCGGCGTAGGGTGCGATCCACTCCAGTGGGCCGGCGGTGCGCTCGGTGAGCCATGCGTCCTCGCTCGGCCGGTAGAGGTCGGCGAGTTTCGTGGTGACGGCGGTGACGATCTCGGTCGGCGTGTCATCGGAGAAGCTCGCCACCCAGTGGGGGTCGGCGAAGGGCCCCGGGGCGACGGCAAGCTGCCACAGGGTGTCCCAGTCCTGCTCCGGGATGAACCCGATGCGGATCCGACCGTCTGCGGTGGTCAGGTAGAAGTTGCCGTACTCGTCGTTGTGGGCCCGAGTGTCCGGTAGGTCGAGGAGCGGTTGAAGGGCGAAGTCCCCGGTGTAGCGGCTGCCTGCCAGGTAGACGGGGTGGACGTGGGTGTCTCCGTCGATCTCGGTTGCCGCGGCCTGGGTGGTGGAGGTCAGGTGGGTCTCCGTACGGATCGGGGGCGGGGCATTGGGGGGGTCCGGCCCCTGCTCGGAAGCGCGGCAGGAGCGTTGGTGGTCCTGGTGGCCGTCGCCCGCGGGCGCGGCCACGGCTGCGGTACTGGTGCCCGGTTCGGTACGACCTCCGGAACGGCATTCGTGCCCTCCCGTTGTGACACCGGGTCGGTCACGGGCGTCGCTTCGCCTGCCTGATGGCCGACTCGGTGGAACCGGGCCGGAGCGCATGAGCGCCAGGGGACGTGTGGCGTCCGCGGACGGCGGCTGCTGCTCGGCGCGGGTGCCGCGCCTCGGCGCGGACCTGCGTCAGGTTGGGCGCGGGCACCTGGTTCATGAGCCGCGTGGCGGGCAGCGGCTGGACGACCTCGTCGAGAGCGGCCGTGATCAGCATGCTCGGGGTTTTCCGGGTGAACTGGGCCTGCCATCGCGCGTCGGCGTATCCTCGCGGGCCTGCCCACAGGGTGACTTCCACCGCCGAGGCGGGATGGTGCCCACCGGATTCCTGTGTGCGGATTCCGCCCGTGCGGTCGGGGCGGATGAACTCCTGTGTGGGCTGGGACTCCTGCCAGGGCGGGTCGCCCGCCGCCACGGCCTGCAGAATCGCTTCGCGGCGGGGGTGCCGGCCCCACAGGAGATCGTCGCTCGCATTCGTCGAGAAGGAGTTCAGCGCTGCGGACAGGTGGCGGGCCACGGCCATCACCACCTCGACCGGCGTCCGCGCACAGAAGCTTGCCCGCCAGTCGAGTTCGCCGACCGGCGACTCGTAGGAGGCGATGGTCCAGCGCGGTCCGGTCGTCGCCTCGTGGTCCAGCTCGATCCTGGCGGTGAGCTGTTCGTGGACGGCGACCGAGGTCTCGTCGTTCGGACGGTAGCGCTGCCAGCCGGGGCAGTCCTCGAAGAACTCGGCAAAGCCCGCATCGGGGTCGCCGGGACCGGCCAGGTGGCCCGGGGTGATGGTGACGAGGGTGTCAGGAGCCAGGGCCCGGCTTCCGGAGGACCGGGCCTCCGAGATGTGGTCACCGGTCACGGACGAGCCTGCGGACGGCGGCGGGCCACCGGGTGGGTGCGCAGGAGGGAGCGGTGGAGCATGGGGATCTGGGAGGCGCGGCGCTCGTAGCGGCCGGGGTCGGTGACGGTGCGTACCGCGGCGAGGAGGACGGCGGTCGGGGTGTAGCGGCTGAACTCGGCGTGCCACCAGCTGTCCTGGTGGCCGCGGGCCCCGGCGCGGAGGTTGAAGACGGTGTCGAGCGGGTCGCTGTCGGGGCGTTCGAGGTAGCGGTGGACGCGCAGGGCGGCGGTGCCGTCGGGGTTGTCGAGGGTGAGGGTGGTGCGCAGGTCGCCGGCGCGGATCCAGTGGTGGGCGCGCGTGGTTTCGGCGTCGAGGGCATCCGCGGTGTCGACGGCCGGGTGGTCGTGTCCCCAGAGCTGCCGGTCGCGTTCGGCGTCGGTGGTCTGGGCGAGGGCGTGGGCGAGGCGGCGGGCTGCGGCCGTCACGACCTCGGCCGGGGTGCGGGCGTCGAACGTGGCGTGCCATTCGAGCTGGCTGGCGGGGTGGCTCAGGGAGGCCATCGTCCAGCGGGGCGTTCCGGCGTCCAGGTCGAGGGTCAGCAGGACGGGGTGCTGCTGGTGCGCGGCGACGAGCTGGTTGTCGACCGGCGTCAGAGTCCAGTCCTCGCGTCCCTTGGCGAACGTGTGCAGGGCGTGCGGGGCGTCGCCGGGGCCGGCGAGGTACCCGGGGTGGACGACCATCGGCATGTCGTGGGCGGGCGGCGGCGTCATGGGTGCTCCAGAGGGGTGGGGGCGGCCCCGGTGTTCCGGGGCCGCCCTGGGTGCGGGTTCTACAGCAGGCCGGCGGCGCGTTCGGCCTTGAGGAGCGCGGCGATCTTGCGGGCCTGCGCGGTGCCGACGGGGATGCCGCGGGCGCGCACGCCCTCGGCCAGGGCCGTGGCCGAGGTGCGTCCGGTCTCGGCGACGACCTCGCGGGCTGCGGCGAGCAGGGTCTCCAGCGGCGCGTTCGCACAGTCGCCGTGCGGGCAGTCGGCCGTCTCCGGTGCGAAGGCGCAGGTGGGGTGCTCGTCGAGCGGGTGGCAGGCTGCGGCGATGAGGCGGGCAGGCGTTGCCGCGTCGAAGTGGGCGTGCCAGCGGCGTCCGTCGTCGTGCAGGCCCCACAGTCGCCACCCCGCTCGGGTGAGGTAGGTGCGGTCCAGGCCGACGGCCCGGGGGCAGCCGCACCGGGCGGGCGACGTGGCTCCGGGGCAGCGCCTGGCCGGGGCCAGGAGGTCGTCCGGGTCCTCGACGACCGGTCCCACGAGCGCGCGCTGCTGGTCGTAGCGGTCGGGCTGCGCGAGGTCGTGGGCGAGCGCGCACATCAGCGAGCCGATCGCCGTGTCGGGCGCGGCGTCGTCGAAGCGGGCGCGCCACAGCGGCTCGCCGGTCGGCCCGTTGTAGGCGGCGACGGTGACGGCGCTGTCCCAGGCGGGTGTCGACGGGAAGTGCAGCCGAACCCGCTGGCAGGGGCTGGCGAACACCTCTCCGCCGTCCGGGAGCTGGTGCAGGCTCCAGCCGTCGAAGCAGTCCTCGTCCGGGGCTTCGGGCTCGGCGGCGGGCATGGCGGGGCAGTTGCTGGGCAGGTCGGCTCCAAGATCGGTATGGACGCGGTGCACGGAGGAGCGGGGCGGGCTACGCGGGCCGCGCTGCGGCTTCCGCGGCGGCGAGCTGGGCCTCGGCGAGGCGCCGCTCGGCGATGTCGGCGTAGTGGTCGGTGAGTTCCACACCGAGGAAGGAGCGGCCTTCGAGGAGGGCGGCGACCCCGGTGGACCCGGATCCGGCGGTGAAGTCGAGGATCCGGCCGCCGGGCGGGCAGATCTGCACCAGCTCGCGCATCATCGCGACGGGCTTCTGCGTGATGTGCTGGCGCTTGGATCCGCTGGGCTGGCTGCCCTCCAGCAAGCCCTTGAGGTAGACGGGGTTGCGGTCGCCGTCCATCGCTCCCTTGGAGCCCCAGACCACGAACTCCGCGTTCTGGGTGAAGCGCCCCTTCTGCGGGCGGGCGGCCGGCTTGTACCAGGGCACGATGCCGCGCCACAGCCAGCCGCCGGCCTGCATCGCGTCGGTCGTGGTCGGCAACTGCCTCCAGTCGGTGAAGATGCAGGCAGTGGCGCCGTCGACGCTGATCCGGTAGGCCTCGGCGAGCAGCTGGGACAACCAGAAACCGTAGCTCCTTTGGTCCTTGTTCTCGCCGGGGAAGTCCGGCAGGACCCGCTTCGAGCCAGCGGTCGTGTACTTGTCGCGGGCGGAGCGGCCGGTGCGCTCCTGAGTGGTGCGGCCTCCGCTGTTGTAGGGCGGGTCACAGATCACGCAGTCGACCGCGCCGCTCGGCAGCTCGGTCAGACGGGTCAGGGCATCGCCCCGGTAGAGGGTGTAGTCGGGCAAGGAACCTCGCAGGGTGGGGGCCAATGGGCGACGCTTTGGCCTTTCGGCGGCGCACAGAAAGGCCCGCGACGTGGTACGCCGGCGGGCCTGGAGAGACCATAGGCGCCGCAATATCTCCCGTGCAAGGAATTCACGGATATCCGCGAGTATCCGTGAATTCCTTGCACGGGAGATATGCGGGCCCTTAGCGTGTTCACCGACGCCGAGAGTGCCTTGACCAGCACTGATGGAAGCTGGAAATTCCGCCGGTTACTGCGGGCTCCTATCTCTCGGGTGTTATTCGACCCTCCCACCGCTGCGTCGGGACGCCTTTGGACGAGCCGCCCGCGCACCACATGATCGGAGTTCCACGTGACGGGAATCCACCTGTCCTTCTGCTCTTTCGCCCGCTCGCCGGGCGCCGGCCGAAAGGGTGCGGCCGACCGGCGGACCGCTTGAAGAAGGTCGCCGCCGGTCTCGGCGTCGCCGTTCTCCTGACCCCG
Source organism: Kitasatospora sp. NPDC001603 (assembly GCF_040298365.1). Lineage (NCBI taxonomy): Bacteria > Bacillati > Actinomycetota > Actinomycetes > Kitasatosporales > Streptomycetaceae > Kitasatospora > Kitasatospora sp. NPDC001603. Next base: position 48,379 of record NZ_JBEPAA010000033.1, on the reverse strand, counting down.
TTCGCGCTGATCCTTCCCCTGGCGATCGTCACCGCCAAGGACGCCTCCGCCGCGTGCTCGGCCTCGGGCAGTCCACAGGCTGTGGATGCGGCGGCGGTCGAGGCGGCGGTCAAGCAGATCCTGGGCGGCCAGGTCGGGCCGACCGCTCCGGTGCCGGGCCTGGATCTGCCGAGCGTGCAGATCCCGATGGCCAAGCAGATCGTGGCCACCGGCGTTGCCCTGCAGGTCCCTTCCCGGGGCCAGGTGATCGCGCTGGCCACCGCCATGCAGGAGTCGCGGCTGCGGAACCTGAACGGCGGCGACCGCGACTCGCTCGGCCTCTTCCAGCAGCGCCCGTCCCAGGGCTGGGGATCCGCCGAGCAGATCATGGACCCGGTGTACGCGAGCACGTCCTTCTACAAGGCGCTGCTCAAGGTGAAGGGCTGGCAGGAGATGCCGCTCACCGTCGCCGCGCAGGAGGTGCAGCGCAGCGGGTTCCCCGACGCCTACGCGCAGTGGGAGACGCTGGCCATCGCCCTGCAGCAGGCGGTCGGCGCTTCGATCGGCGCCCCGGCGACAGGCACTTCGCCCGTCGGCGGTGCCGGGTCGTGCACACCGCCGGGTACGGACACCGACTGGGGCTTGATCCCGGCGGGCGCTCTGCCGCCCGGCTACCAGATCCCCGCCGATATGCCGCCGGCCGTCCAGTCCGCGATCCGTTGGGCGCTGGGCCAGTTGGGCACGCCGTACCAGTGGGGCGGGCTGTGCACCGACAGCCACGGTCCGGACCCGATGGGCCGCTGCGACTGCTCCAGTTTGATGCAGCAGGCGTACAAGACCGGCGGCGTCACCCTCGCCCGCGTCACCTACGACCAGGTCAAGCAGGGCTCAGTGATCGCGCTCGGCGACCTGCGGGCCGGCGACCTGCTGTTCACCGAGCCCGGTCCCAAGGGGCCCGAGCACGTGGGCATGTACATCGGTTCCGGCCTCGTCGTGCACGCCCCGCACACGGGTGACGTGGTGCGGATCGCCCAGTTCAGTGCGTGGAAATCCGGCGTGACCGACATCCGCCGCGTTGCCCCCTGAGCTTTCGCCTCTTCCCCCTTTTCTCTCGCGCCGCGACGGCGCCGCTCCGCGCTCTCGCGCGCCCAAAACCCCTTCCGGAGAACCCGTTTGTCGTCGCTCATCCTTGCCGCCGAGGCGGTCTCCCACCTCGCCTACGATCCGGGTGTCGCCCCGGCCGAGGGCGGTCTGCCGGGCCTCACGGTCCTCAAGCAGGTCGTGTCCTCGATCAATCTGTTCGCTGTGATCGCGACCGTCGGCGCGATGTGCGTCGCCGGTGTCGTCTGGGCCTGGGGCCACCACTCGGGATCGCACGGTGCCGAGCAGAAGGGCAAGCAGGGCGCCATGGTGGCCGGCGGCGTCGCCCTGCTCCTCGGCGCCGCCAACGGCCTGGTCGCGTTCTTCTCGGCTCTCGGGACGCAGGTCAAGTAAGTGCCCAAGCCCCTTTCCACCAGCGGCGGTTCGCCCTTGCGGAACCGACTGCTGATCGGACTGGGCGTGCTGCTGGTCGTCGGCCTGCTGGCCGGGCTCCTCGCCCGGCTGGCAGGCGGCGGCCACACCGTCCCTCCCTCAGCCGGCCCCTCGCCCGCCGCCCGCCCTGATCCCACACCCGCCCCACCGGTCGGACCGCCGGACACCCTGCCCGCGGAAGCGGGCCCCACCGTCGCCCGGCCCCCGCACACCACCAGCCCGACCGACTTCGCCGCGGCGTTCGCCCAGACGCTGTGGACCTACGACGCCCGCACGGTCACCCAGGAGGGCTTCGTCTCCGGCCTGCGGCTGTGGCTCACCCCGGAGATCGAGTACGCCGACGGCGCCTCCGTCGAGGGCCAGGTGCCGGACCCGGTGCTGTGGTCCCGGCTGCGCGACAACGCCCAGACCTCCACGGCCCGCGACATCGAGGCCCACGTCCCGGCGACCTACGCCCAGGCCATCGCGAAGGACCCGACCGCCCTCACCAGGGCGTACATCTACGCCGTCACCGTCACCGGCAAGGTCGACATCGCCTGGAGCGACGGCGGCCGGGGCGCCGAGGCCCGGGCGCTGACCCTCGCCGTCCAGTGCCGCCCGGGCAAGGAGTGCGCGCTCGCCGCCATCGCCCCCACCGTCTACCCCTGACCCCCCGTCCCGTCTCACATAGGAGGAGACCATCGGATTTTGTGATCTTCCGGGTGCGGGGTTGTTGTGCGACACCGTCGTCGGCGGCGTGTCCGACTCCATCACTTCCAGCATCGGCAACTGGATCGCCAAGAGCGCCGGCGACCTCGCGAAGTCGGCCGTCGACCTCGCCAGCCGAGCCGTCGACCAGACCACCAACGTCGACCTCGGCGCCGACTGGTTCCGCACCAACTACGCCCTCATCCTGCCCATCGCCCTGACCATGATCGTGATGACCTTCACGCTCCAGCTGGTGAGGGCCGCCTGGAGACGGGACGGCCAGGCTCTCGGGCAGGCCGTCACCGCCACCATCAGCTCGGTGTTCTTCGCGATGTGCGCGATCTCCTTCACCAGCGTCGCCCTGGTGGTCGTCGACGCACTGTCGCGCGGGCTGTTCACCATCGCCAATAGCTCGATGGACGACGCGGTCAGGCGCCTCGTCAAGGTCAGCATGATCACCATCACGACCCCGCTGGGCTGGGCCGTCCCCTCCCTGGTAGCGCTCGGCTGCGCCGTCGGCGCGATCCTCTACTGGGGAATGATGATCTTCCGCAAGGTGTCGATCCTCGTCCTGGTGATCCTCGCGCCGTTCGCTGCCGCGGGCGGCCCGTGGGAACCGACCCGCGACTGGAAGCGCCGCTGGGTGGAGGCGACCGCCACGGTCGTGTTCTCCAAGCTCGTGATGACGATCATCATGCTGGTCGGCGTGTCCGCCCTCGGGAAGTCCGACACCAAGGACGGCATACAGGCGCTCAGCGACATCATCGCCGGCCTGGTCGTCATGGCCCTGGTCCTCCTGTCGCCCTTCATGATCTACAAGTTCGTCCACTGGGCCGGCGACGGGCAGTCGCACGACCTCCACCGCTCGACCGCCGCCGGCCTGCAGGTCGCGAGCGCCGCCGCCAAGAAGGGCGGACAGATGGCCATGGGTGCAGGCGGCGGAGCCGCCGCAGGGGCCGGGGCCGGTGCCGCCGGATCGACCCCGCAGGGCCCGTCCCAGGTCCCGGGCATGCAGTCCGGCGCTGCCGGCTCGGGCAGCGGCGCCGCACCGCAGGGTCCCGGAGCAGTCGGACTCGTCAAGGCCGCGCCCACCTCGTTCAAGTACGGGCAGCAGCGCAGCGGCGACGGTGACGGCGGCGTTCCGCTGACCAGCCGCTCCGACCGCGCCGACGGTGACAAGGGCCGACCGCTCGTCACCCGTGCCGGATCCCCAGACGCCTCCGCGCCTTCGGGTGGCCCCTCCGCCTCGGCAGCCCACGCGGCGGCCGGCTCCCCCGCCCTGAAGACCTCGGGCACGGCAGCCCCGGCTTCCTCCGCCGCGGCACCCGCCGCTCCCACCTCCGCCGGGCCGGCCTTCGATCCCGTGATCGCGCAGCCCTCCGGGCCTTCCGCCGCAGGCGCGGCCTCCGGCGCCGGTCAGCGCTTCACGTTCCCCCAGCGCCCGCCGTCCCCCTGACGGACCGGCGGCTCAGCCCGCCCCGCGCTTCCCCCTTCCCGCCCCACGTGCAGAAACGCTTCTGCCTGCTCCTCCCGGTCAGCCCCACCGGGAGGAGCAGGGGCCGGCTCCCGCCCCCGCACCCCGAGAGCATCCCCTGACCCCCAGCGAGACACCCGCCACGATCAAGTTCCCCTCCCGCTCCCGCCGGGGCATCCTCCTCGGCCTCACCCCCTCCCAGCTCGTCGCCACCGCCTTCGGCGGTGCCCTCCTGCTCGCCGCCCTGATGACCGTCGGTATCCTCGGCGCCCTCGCCCTGACCCCGCTGTGGGTGCTGCTCGCCGTCGCCGTCGTCTTCCGAATACGCGGTCGCTCCCTCGCCGAGTGGGCGCCGATCGGCCTGCGCTACTGGCTGCGCCGCACCCGCGGGCAGCTCGTCTGGCTGGCCCGGCCCTCCACCCGGCCAACCGTCGAGGGCCTGCTGCACCTGCCCGGCACCGCCGCCTCGCTGCGCGCGGTCACCTCACCCGACGGGCGGCTGGGCGCCGTCCACGACCAGCAGCAGGGAACACTCACCGCGGTCACCCGCGTCTCCTCCCGGGCGTTCGCCCTGCTCGACCCGGCCACGCAGTCCGACAACGTCCGCGGCTGGGGCCGGGCGCTCGCCGCCCTGTCCCGCTCCGGGCAGATCGCCCGCATCCAGGTCCTGGAGCGCACCGTCCCCGACAGCGGCGACGCCCTGCAGCGGTACTGGCTGGAGCACGGCCTGCCCAACACCCCGGTCGCCGGACCGATCTACGCCGACCTGCTCGCAGCCGCCGGACCCGCCGCGGCCCCCCACGAGGCCTACATCGCCATCGCCCTCGACCTGCGCGAGGCCCGTCGCCTGATCAACCAGGCCGGCGGCGGACTGGCCGGCGCGTTCGCGGTCCTCGCCCAGCTCACCGCCTCCCTCGACCAGTCCGTGCGCGGCGCGGGCCTGGTGCCCGGAGGCTGGCTCACCGCCGGAGAGATCGCCGCGGTCGTGCGCACCGCCTACGACCCCGCCGTCCTCGGCGCCCTGGAACGCTGGTCCGACTCCGGCCGCCCGGAGGCCGACGTCGCCGCCGCCGGTCCCGTCGTCCTCGTCGAGGAACCGGAGAAGGTCCGCACCGACAGCGCGCACCACGCCGTGTTCTGGATCGAGCAGTGGCCCCGCACCGAAACCTCGGCCGGGTTCCTCCACCAGCTCCTCTACTCCTCGGGCGTGCGGCGCACCCTGTCCCTGCACTACGCGCCGCAGCAGATCGACGCCGCGCTCCGGGACGTCCAGCGCAAGAAGGCCACCATCGTGGCCGACGCCGCCGAGCGTGTGCGCCGCGGCCAGGTCGACTCCGAGGCCGACACCGTCGAGTACGCCGACGTCAAGGCCCGCGAGCTCCAGTTGATCGCCGGGCACGCCGACGTCGCCATGACCGGCCTGCTCGTGGTGTCCGCCGACGACGCCGAGCAGCTCAGCGCCGCCTGCGCCCAGGTCGAGACAGCCGCCGTCGCCGCCCTGATCGACCTGCGCCGCCTCACCCTCCAGCAGGCCGAGGCCTTCACCGCCGCCGCCCTCCCGCTGGCCCGCCTCTGACCGCCGAAGGGCACCCCATGCACGACGAGCCGAACCTGATCGGGTTCGCCACCACCGCCCTCGCCTGTCACCGCGACACCGAGCTGACCAGCGACCAGCCACTGACGCGCGTCGAACTCGACGCCCTGCACGAGCACGCCGTCACGCTGCACATCCTCCTCGACCAGGCTACGGTCCGCACCCGCGCCCACGCAGCCGCCGAGGGCGACCAGCTCCACCACGCCAGGATCCGGATGTGGCAGGTCAGCGAGCACCTGCACGCCGCCTACCATGTCGCCCCCCGCGCCGACGGGCGCGCGCCCACCCGCGAGGCCTGCGCGCTCCGCCTGCCCGAAGGCGCGCCCGACCTCACCATCTGCCAGCGCCACCTCAAGGCCTCCGCCCGCGTGCGGCAGATCAGCACCCCCACCGACCTGATCCGCCGCTGAGCCCGGAGAGACCGCCCGCCCTTGACCAGAAGCACCAGCGCCAGCGCCCTTTTCACGCCCAGCCGCAGCGACCGGGCCCGCCGCCGCCAGGCCCGCCGCGACCTCGCCGCCGCCCACCGCGAGGCCCGCCTCGCCAACCAGCCCCGCCGCCGCACCGCGACCCAGGTCGACGAGCTCGACGCCCGCCCCGTCTACCCTGCCTCCGGCCGCCCCGGCCCCGCCTCCGCCCGCGGCGGCAAACTCAAGCTCCCCGCCCACCGCATGACCACCGCGACCGCGAGCGGAGCGTTCCCCTTCCTCGCCGAGGGCGGTCTCGGCGCCGGCGGGATGTACATCGGCCGCGACGTCCACGCCGAAGCGGGCTTCTCGTTCGACCCCTTCGAGTTGTACGGCCGCATCGAAGGGTTCACGAATCCGAACCTGCTGTTGGCCGGCGTCATCGGCATGGGCAAGAGCGCACTCGCCAAGTCCCTTGCGCTGCGCAGCATCGCCCATGGTTACAAGATCTACATCCCCTGTGATCCCAAGGGCGAGTGGAGCCCGGTGGCCGAGGCTCTCGGCGGGCGGACCATCGCGCTCGGCCCGGGCATGAGCGGCCGGCTCAACCCGCTCGACGCCCCTGCGCCTCCAGGTGGTGCCGACCCGGCCGAGTGGGCGGCCGAGGTCCGCAAGCGCCGCCTCCTGCTCCTCGCCTCGCTGGCCCGCACCGTACTGCACCGCGACCTGGTGCCGATGGAGCACACCGCTCTCGACGTCGCGCTGGACGAGGTCGTCGCAGAGGCCCGACGCACCGACCGGGTGCCGCTTCTCGGCGACGTCGCCGCCATGCTCGGCAACTCCCGACGCCTCGACGACGCCCTAGGAGACCCGGCCCGACGCCTCGGCGCCGCTGCAGAAGACCTCGCACACGCCCTGCGCCGTCTCGTCCAGGGGGACTTGGCCGGGATCTTCGACGCCCCGTCGACCGTCGAGTTCGATCCGACGGCGCCGATGCTCAGCATCGACCTCTCCAGCCTCGGCACCGCCGGCGACGACACCGGCCTGATCCTCGCCATGACCTGCGCGTCCGCGTGGATGGAAGCCGCCCTCTCCGACCCCGCGGGTGGACGCCGCTGGGTCGTCTACGACGAGGCGTGGCGCCTGATGCGTCACCTGCCGCTGCTGGAGCGCATGCAGCAGCAGTGGAAGCTCAGCCGAGGCCTCGGCATCGCCAATCTCCTCGTGATCCACCGCCTGTCGGACCTGCTGTCCGCCGGCGACGCCGGTTCCCGGGGCCGCGCCCTCGCGGAGGGCCTCCTCAGCGACTGCGCCACCCGCATCATCTACCGCCAGGAACCCGACCAACTCGCCGCCACCGCGAGCCTGCTCGGCCTGACCGGCGTCGAGACCCAGGCCATCGCCGCCCTCACCCGCGGCCGAGGCCTCTACAAGATCGCCGGAAGGTCCTTCGTGGTCCAACATCTCCTGCACCCGGCCGAGCGCGAACTGTTCGACACCGACAGCAGGATGCAGGCCGCGCCACGCGAACCAGCCGACGTCGGCGCGTGACAGTACGGCCCCTGCACAGCGGCCGACGGCGCCCCTCCCCATCAACTCTAGGACACCATCATCGAGTTCCACCCCACCGCCAACACCTTCCCGATGCTCGACGACGAGGAGCTGCTGGCCCTCGCCGAGGACATCAAGGCGAACGGCCAGTACATCCCGATCATGCTCGACCCCGGCGGCAGGCTTCTCGACGGCCGCAACCGACTCGCAGCGTGCAAGATCGCCGGCGTCGAACCCGAGTTCGCGACCTACAACGGCCCCAACCCGGGCGCCTACGCCCTCCGCATCAACTGCCTGCGCCGCAACCTGACCAAGGGGCAGACCGCGATGGTCGCGGCCAAGGCCTGTTCAGTTTCTGAACAGGATGGCCGTTCAGAAACTGAACTGTCCGCCCGTTCAGTTTCTGAACAGGTCGGCGTCTCCCTCGGCCGCATCGGCCAGGCTATGACCGTCGTACGCCACACCCCCGACCTGGTGGATCAGGTCGTCAGTGGCGCCGTCGGTCTGGACGAGGCGTACAAGGCCGCTCGGGAGGCCAAGGCCCAGGCGGACTCCGTGGAGAACCAGCTCGCAAGGCTCCGCGCGGAGGACCCCGAGCTTGCGGATCGGGTCGTCGAGGGCGATTTGAGCCTGCCCGCAGCGTGGGCCGAGCGCAAGGAGCGGGCCGAGGAGGCGATCCGTCGGCGCAAGGTCGCCACCCAGTTCCTGTGCGAGGTGGTTCCGCCGCTCGCGCAGGCCCGTGGTACTGACACCGTGGTGCTCTACGACCCGCAGTTCATGCTGACCGGCCGGGCGATCACCGGCGAGGTGATCGAGCAGGCCATGGCGGCGCTCACGGAGATGGCCCAGGCGTGGCGGGAGCGTGAGGCCGCGTGGGCGTGACTGCCGAACTCCGGCTGTGGGAGATCGTGACCGAGGCCGCCCACGCCGTCACCGACGAGAGCGGGCGGATCCACAAGGGCGCCCTCGAAGGTGAGGTCCGCCAGCGCCTCGCCGCAACCGATCTCGAAGCCCACGTCCAGGCCGCGGCCCTGGACAAGCTCGTACACGGCCTGGTCCGCGGGTGGGGTGAGCGCCGCAGCCCCAACCCCCGGCGGAAGTCGGGGATGTTCCATCCCGAGGGGGTGCTGAAGCTGGGCTCGGGGGTCTGGGTGTGGATGGACCTTGCTACGCCCACAGACCTTCTGGAATGGGGTCGGCTCTCCACCCGCAACCTCGCTCGCGTCGCTCGCGCCGAGGCCGACCGGCAGGACTACGTCGCCGAGCGCCTCGACGCCTTCCGCCAGCACGGCGATCTGCTCCTCGGCCAGCTGGAACGGATCGTCTTCGGCTACGTCCACGAACCGGACTCCAGCCCCGACGCCGACTAGACCCCGTGTCACGCCCCACCCGACCGGACCACCCGCATCGGAGGCCTGTGCCCTCACCCACCATCACCTTCGCCGCCGACCCCGCCGACGGCACCCTCGCCGCCGAGCCGGTCGACCGGCCCAGCCGTCAGTGGCTGGAACAGGCCGGACTCGTGCGCGACGACGCGACCGGGCTGCACCGGCCTCGTCGGGACACCTCGCCGTCGGTCGTACCGCGGCTCGTCATCGACGCCACGCGTCTGCTCACCGCAGCCGGCTACGACGTTCTCCGTCTCTACAGCGAGGCCGAGCAGCGGCAGGCCGTCGCCGAGCCCGCGACCGATGCGCCGTCGCTGACGCGCGGGCCGGGGACGATCTGGGTCCACGCCGTGGCGGCAGACGTGGCGGCCGGGCGTCTGGTTGTCCACGCGCGCCTGAGTGAAGCCGCCGGTCCCACCCGCCTGCTGGCGAGCTACCCGGCCGACGGCACCGCGGCGGTGCTCACCACCGAGGGCAACCGCTTCTTCGACGTCACCACCTACGACGACCTCGATGCGGCAGCGGTCGCCTTCGGGCGCGGGCCGATCCTGCCGGCCCCTGCGTCGGACACCCCTCGGACGGATGCGGCGACCGCCCGGTCCGCCGCGGCGGCCACGCCCAAGCCCGAAGCCCTGCCCGCCGAGGCACCCGCCCTCACCACGGCACCCCGCGCCACCAGGATGCGCCAGTGAGCGCCGAGCCGTCGCACCTGCCGCTGCCCGCACCGAACAGGGCCCCGACCCGCGCAACCGCCTCAGGCGGCAGCAGGCCCGCCTCGTTCCGACGTTCGGAGTCCATCTGTCCACGCGTTCCGTCATCGCCCGCCCCACACCCAGCGGCTACCGCGGGACCTACTGCCACAACGACGGCCAGCCCAGCCACCAACTCCCCCTGATCCTGGGCGCGTTCCAATATCGCTTCGGTCACGACGTCGACGCCCTCGCCCGCCACCTCGTCGACGACGTCCCGGTCGGATGGTCCGCGCTCGGCGCGGAGCTGCTGGACGGCGCACCGCAAGAGCTGCGCACTGCCCCCGGCGTCAGCCGGTGGCCCGGCCGCCAGTACAGCGGCGAGCCACGGGCGGACGGCCGGGTGGAGCCCCGGGCGGTCATCACCGAGCGCACCAGCGGAAGGTTCGACTGGGCGTATGTGCTGCACGCCCACGGTGTCGAGGTGATCGGGCTCAGCGAGCACCGGCGAGGCCCGGTCGTGCCGTGGTCCACGGACCCGCGCGGGCGGTTCACCGACGCCCCCGCCGCGTGGCGCCTGGACGCGCCCCTGCCGATCCTCTCCCGTCCGGGCCCGGCCGCTGCCGCCTCCGCCCGCTCGACCTCCGCCCGCGTCCGGTCCGCGCCGGCCCCGGCGGCGGGAATCCCTGCCGCGCCACCCCTCGCAGCGCCCACTTCGCCAGGCCGCGGGCTGTGAACCCGCCCGCCACCTGCGTCCGCCCGTACCACTGCCTGAAAGGAACCCTTTGCCCGTACCGCCGCCCCTAACCCACCTCGACTCCCGGGTGGAGGCCGCCCTCGGCGCCGGCATCGCGGCGCTGCACACCGCCCCGGCGCGCCCCGGCGCCGCCGAGGCTCGTGTGCTGGATGCCCATCGCGCGCTGACGAAGGCGGAGACCGCGGTCGCGTTCGAGCGTGTGCGGCTGCTGATCTGCGCGGACCGGCAGCGTCGGGTCGACGACCGGCTCCTCGCGGACCTCGGCGCCCAGTTGGAGGTCCTGGAGCACGCAGCTGCCGCCCGCGACCAGGCCGAGGCCGATCTGCTGGAGCACCTCCAGGCTCTTCAGCGCCGCAACGCACCGAGGTCTCCGGGCGCGCCGGGGCGAAGCCGATGACGGGCCGCGTGGCACCACAGCCGCTTCGCTTCGGCTGGAACTACGACCTGGGCGAGTTCGTCCTGGCTCCGCGCTACCCTAGGCCGGCCGTTACGCGGGTCCTGGCCGATGCCGGCTTCCACCTGCGGTCCGAGCCGTTCGGCGCGTGGCACATGGGCACCTCGCTGCCCATGTTCGACCAGAGCGCCGCCGCGCAATCCGCGATCGGTCGCCTGATCGCCGAGGGCGTCGAGGTGCGCAACTGGCACGAGCCGCAGCAGAGTTCGACCGACGTACTGCGGCACTACGGGTGGCTGAACTCCGAGGCTCCGTTCCCCGACGCCGCGGAAACCGCCCACCGGGCCCGGAGCGAGGCCGCCACCCGGCTGGGCCGCGTCCGCCTGAGCTCCGACACGCGGGCCGTCACCGAGCAGATCGCCGAGGGCGAGGTCGAGGTGGAGGCCCGGCGCACGTTCGACGACGACGAATGGATGATCGCCGCCAACCGCGGCACCGGGCGCTATCTCGAACTGCGCCATCACCGGCCCACCGGGGCACTGTCCGTCACCGGGGACGCGCCGGAGACGTTCGCCGGCCATCTCCGCCGCGAATTCCGACTGCTGGTCCTGCGCGAGACCCGTCCGCCGACGGCAGCCCGCATGCGCGCCGCACGCGCTGCCAGCCGCCCGCCGGGCAGCCGGCAGGCACCGGTGGCGCCGGCCCCTGCACCCGCCACCGCGGTCCCCACCCGCCGGCGCTGACCCCCACCCCCAACCCACAATCGAGGAATCCATGGCCGACATCACCTTCGGCACCGGCGCCGACGGCGCCATCACCGTCCGACTCGGCCCCCGCGCGCCCGACGCGGCACACCGGATCCTGGAGCAGAACGGCGCCCTCGCGCTCCAGGACGACCGCAGGGCGTACGAGTTCCGAGGCGACGACGCAGTCTCCCGCGCAGCCCAGTCCGCGTACCTGCTGGACGCCGGCGAGCTGACCGTCGAAACCGGCGCCCGGGAGGACCCCGTCCGCGCGGCAGCATTCGGCGCCGACGTGGTCTTCGCACGCCACCAGACCGAAGGGATCGTCGCCGCCACCGCCACCGACGCCACCGAGGGCCTGGTGCCCGACGTCCTGCGGCAGGTCGGGTGGCGCTACGACGGGTCCGCCCCGGACCGCGACATCTACCTGCCGCCGGCCGGAGCCGGAGACCGCCAGTCGCTGATCGCCGCGGCCCGGGCGAGCCTGGTCCTGCAGGGCCTGGGTCTGCAGGTCGCCACCGTCGGCCTCGCCACGCCCCCCGCCTCCGCCGACCGCCTGGCCGAGGCCGCCGAGGACCTGGTCCTCGAACAGGTCAACCTGCGCACCCTCACCGACAGCCGGGACGTCGCCGACCTGCTGGACACCGCGCTCGACCCGAAGTCCGGGGCGCTGCCGAACCTCTCCCAGCTGCTCGCCGACATGAGCACGTTCATCGACCAGCTCCCCGCCGAGCAGGGCGAACTGCTCGCCGCCCGCGCCGACATCGCACTCAGCCAGGTGACAGGCCTGTCCGACACCCTGCGCGACCTGCAGGCCGGCCTCACCGACCTGGGCTCCGTCGTCGAAGTGCCGATCGCGACCGCGCGCAGCGTGCGGGCGACCGCCGCGAGCGCCGTCACCGCCCGCGGGCTCGGCGCCGGCCCCATCATCCAGGCGGCCCCGTCCGCGCAGGTGATCTCCACCGCCCCCACGCACGCCGCCAGCCTCTAGGAGCCCCGCATCACCGACCGCCCCGTCGTCCAGATCACCCGCCACCCCGAGCACGGCGTCGCCGTCACCGGTCTCGAACACGCCACCTACCGCCAGCGGCGCCTGCTGGCCGACTACGGCTTCACCCCGCTTGCGGGCACCAGCGGCGACCTCGCGTTCACCGGCCGGACCGACAACCTGCTGCTCCACGCCCGCCAGACCGTGGCGGCCCTGCGCTCCACCGGCGCGGACGTCCGCCCGGACCCGGCGTTCGAGTACGACGCCCACCCCGGCTACCCGTCCCCCTCCTCGGCCGCCGCAGCGCCCGGCACGAAGATCGTCACCGGCCGCGTCTCCCCCTCGCACGACGCCCCGCTCCTCACCGGTCCCGCCGCGGCGGCCCGGGCCGACGTCACGGTGGGCACCCACCACGAGCACGGCATCACCGCCACCAACAACACCGTCGACCCCGCCGCCGCCAAGTACCTCGCGGCTGCCGGCTTCTACCGGGTCCCCGGCCACCCGACACTGTTCTCCCTCACCGAGCAGCAGGCCAACGGCCCCGAGCGGGCCATGGACACCGTGGCCCGGCTGCGCGCGGCCGGCCTGAGCGTCGCGGCCGACCTGCCGTACGACCCGGACCGCTCACCGGACAACGCTGCGGACCAGTTCCGCACCCACCTGATCAAGGTCGCCGAGTCCTCCTCCCGGCAGCACCCGTCCGAGGACGACCCGTTCGCCACCCGGATCATCCCCGCGCCCCACCTCAGCCCCGGTCCCGGTCCCGGCAAGCGGACCGAACCGGAGGGCGGACAGGACCCGTTCGCCACCCGCCTGCACCCGGCCCCCGCGGAACCCGGCAGCCGGATGGGCGCCCTGCTGACCAACCGGCAGAACACCCTGGCCGCGATCGAGGAGATCCTCACGGGCCTCGCCCAGCAGCTGCGCGACGACCCGCAGGCCCTGGACCCCGAGCAGGTCTCCGATGTGCTGGAGAGCGCCCAGACCACCCTCGGCGGCGTCCGCAAGGACCTGGAGACCATCTCCGCCGCCTCCCCGGCACGCACCCGCACCGCCGCCCCCGCCTCCCGGCCGCCCGTCGAGGCCAACCTCGGCGCCCGGGCCAAGGCCGCCCGCGCCACCAGCCTCCAGCTCGGCCGCGTCGGCGCGGCCCAGCCCGTCGAGGCCGCCGCGCAGCCGGTCGACCCGCGCCACGCCTACAGCATCCACGCCCGCTGAACCCCGCGAAGGAGCCCTCCCACTTGGCCGTGAAGACCCGATGGCCCGTCACCCACTCCTGCGGACACGAGGTCGAGCACGACCTGTCCGCCCGCCCGGCCGACCGGCGTGCCGGCTACGCCCGCTGGCTCGCCAGCCGCGACTGCACGGACTGCTGGCGCGCCGAACGCGAGAGCGACGGCGCGGAACGGGCCGCGTGGATCGCCGCCCGCCGCGCCGAGGAGCAGCAGGCCGCGGCCGTGTGGGCCGCGCAGTACCGCATGCCGCCGCTGACCGGGCCGCAGACGATCCTCACCTGGGGCGAGCGCTCGCGCCACCAGCTCGTCACCACCGCCTACCAGGCGCTCGTCGTCGAGGGAACGCTCGCGGAAGGCGGTTGGGAGGAGGTCGAGAACCGTGCCCGCACCGTGGACCGCGCCGGGTGGTGGATCGACCAGCGCGATGCTGCGCCCGGTGACCTGCCCGAGCTGCTGGCGGCCGCCACCGACGCGGACCGCAGCACCGAGAACCCGTTCTAGGCGAGGCCCCGACCGTGTCCCCCATCCCCGCCACCGCCCGCCCCTGCCCGCCGGACGACGCCGAGAGCGCCCGCACCGCCGCGCAGGCCGTGCGGCGCCTGGGCGACTCCCTCGCCGACAGCAGCATGCCCGCCGACATCGCCAGGCCCCTCGCGCTGCTGGAACCCCTGCTCGCCGAGGTCGAGGAGACCCTGCGACTCGCCGCCGAGAGCACCGCCGACGGCGGCACCCGCGCCGCCCGGCAGACAGCCGAGCAGCTCGGACAGGCCGGCGCCACCGCGGTCCTGCTTCGCCTGCACCTGGAGCAGATCAGCACCCGCCTGGCCAGCTACGGCCTCGCCTTCCCGGCGGAGCCCGCCACGCTCTCGCCCCGGGCGGCAGCCGCACACGGCCGCCTCGCGCAGTCCGCCGCCAGGCCCGTCCACCCGGGCGCGCCGACGCCGGCGCCCGCCAACACCGCAGCACCCGCCGCCCGGGCCACTGCCCGTTGAGCGAGCCGGTCCGCATCGCACCGGGTTCCTTCGGCGCCGCCGAGGCGACCGGAGCCGACCAGCGGGCCCGTGCCGTCCTCGCCAGGCTCGGCTTCGCCCCGCCACGCAACGCCGAACACCCTCTCGCCCTGCAGAGCACGGACGGCCCGCTCGTGCTGCGGGCGTTGGTGGGCGAGGCCGCGCGGCTGCTGGAGCGCGCCGGCTACCGGGTCGAGGTCGACCCCGAGCTTCGGCTGTCCCCCGCCGGCGAGCAGGCCCTGGAGGTCCTGGCCGAGATCGCCGCCCACCTCGGGGAGCTGACCGCCCTCGTCGATTCCATGGACGACGTGCGCGACCTCGCCGATGTCGGCGCGCAGATGGTCACCGGCCCGTACAGCACGACGGACGCGCTGCACGCCCTGTTCACCGCCGGGGCCCGGGCTTCACTGCGCGCCGACGGCCCCCTGCATGAGCGGGCCGACCTTCAGGCCTGGCATATGGACGGCGCCGCCGCCGCCCGCGCCATCGCGACGGCGGCAACTGCCACCGGATATCCCGCGCCCGCAGTGACGGGTCCGCGCGTGCACGCCGCCCGGACCCGCTCGCCCGCCGCCCGCGCCTCCACCGCCCGGCCCGTCACCCCGGCCGCACCCTCCGAACCCGCCCCCGGCCCACGAAGGACCCACGCATGAGCAAGCCCACCACCGTCACCTCCTACGCCCAGCGGCTGCGGGCGCTGGCCGACCAACTGGACTCCCACCAGCGCACCCCCAGCCAGGCCCTGCTCCAGACCCTCCTCGCCGACAAGGGCCTGCTGGCACTCGCCTCCTCCATGGCCGTCACCATCCGTGCCGATCTCGACGGCCTGGAGCGCACCCACCGCTCCGACCCTGCGTCCGAGGACCTGTACGAACTCGGCCACCTCGCCGCCGATGCCCTGGAGGCCATCGACGAAGCGCTGGGGAAGTCCGGCCCCCACCTCTCGGCCGCGCTGACGCTTCTCGCCCAGGACCTCAGCCCGGCCGAAGCCGCGGCCAACCGCCACGCCGTCGAGCAGGCCCTGTGGACCGGACCCGCACCGGCCGACGGCGAACGGGTCTACCTGTTCTGGCCGGAGGGCTCCACCCACGTCCCGGTCCCGGCCCTCGCCACCCCCAGCGCCGGCTACGTCGACCCGTACGGCAACCCGCTGTTCACCCGCAGCGGCGCCGAGCAGATCGTCGCCGACCTGCGCAAGGACGACTGCGGGATGACCGCCGAGTTCAAGGCTGACGGAACCCTGCAGTTCACCTGGCCCAAGGAGTACGACGGCGAGGGCGGACAGGAGCAGGTCGCCGCCGATGCGCGGGACCTGTACGCCATCGGCGGCCACTGGCCCTGGGACTACCGCAGGCCCCTCGCCTCCGACCTGAGTACCCGCGCGCTGGCCGCTCGGGTGGCCACCCGCCCGTCCGCGGCGCCGTCCACGACCTCGGCCGAACCCACCCACACTGCTGTTCCGCAGGCCGCCGCGGGCAAGGCCCGGTGACCGGCCCGCAGGAGACCCTGCCCCCCATGCCCCAGCCGTCCCCGGCGGTCCGGGCCACCGAGGCGCTGCGGCTCGTCTGCGAGCAGCTGCGCGACGCCTCCGGTCCCGCCGAGGTGGCCGACCTGGTCGAGGCGATCACCCGTGACGGCGGCACTCTCGAAGCGCTCTCCGACGCCCTCGCGACCGCCAGCCGGTGGGTCAAGGACGCGCCCGGCGGCAGCTACCTGTGGCAGCCGCTCGCCCTCGCCGCCGACGAGATCTGGCAGGCCGGCAGCGACATCACCGGCACACACGAGCGCCTGCGCTCCGTGGCCGCCCGCCCCGCCCGGATCCGATCGAGCGCCGCGCGGCCCGTGGCCCCGCCGGCACCGGCCCCGCCCCAGCCACCCGGCCCAGGGCCCGCCCCACGCAGGCGCTGAACCACCCGCCCCTGGAGAAACGTTTCCCCTGATCCCGTCCATCACCCGCTATGCCAGCACCCGCGACCTGCTCGTCGCCGCCCAGCACCACGCCGTGCGCCTGCCGGGCACCCCCCGGGTCACCGTCCTCGACGCCTGGCAGCCGATCGCCGGACTGCCTGCTCCCGGCAGCTCGGAACTGGACTCCCTCGCAGCCGAATTGGACGCCTATCTGCGCGCCCGGCGGCCCGAGCGGGACCTGCGGCCGGGCCGCAGCCGGGACGTGTGGCACTGCACCGTCCGCGCTCATCCCGACAGTGCCCCGCTCCCGGACGAACGGTGGGCCTCGACCGTCCGCCGGATCCTGGCCGCCACCGGCATCGTGCCCGTCGACGATCCCTTGGCCTGCCGGTGGATCGCCCTGCGGATCGGCAACCACGAGGCGCGCATCGTGGCCCCGCTGATGCGCGCCGACGGCTCGACCCCGTACCTGGAGCGCGACCTGTCCCTCGCTCACGCGGCCTGCCAGCTCGCCTCGTTCGACCGCGCCGGCCGCCTTCGCGCCTCCACCGCCCGCACCGCGCCCGCCCAGACCCGTCCGGCGTCCGCCCTGCGCAGCACCGCCGCGCCGTGGGGCGGCACACCGGCCCCTGCGGCCCCGCACCGCTGAGCGTCCTCCCCCCCTTTCCCCGGCCCCGGTCCCCGGCGCGTGAGCACACCGCGCCCGGCGCCCGGCCGCGTCTCCCGCCCCGCGCCCACAGCCCCTGAGGGCCTGCGATCCCGTGCGCCCGGGCCATCCCCGCAAGGACGACCCTGCCCCCCGCTTCCTCCCCCAAGTCACCCTCCGCATCCCCCGGCACCGACGCCCTCCTCTACGCCCTGATCGGTGCCGGCCTCCTCCTCATCGCCTTCGGCTCGATCGCCTGGGCCCTCGGCAACACCACCAACCTCTTCTTCGGGCAGGGCCCGTGGGCGGTCTACCAGCCGGTCACGGCCGCCCTCCATCCCCAGCGGCTGTGGCCGGGACTGGGGCCCGTCGCCCTGCTCGTCGGCGCCCGCGTCACGCCCGCCGCCGTCACCCTCGCCCTCGCCGCCGTGGGCCTGCGGATCTACCTCAAGGTCCGCAGGAAGAGCAGCGGCCTGGCCACCGGCCGCGACCTCGCCGTCCTCCTGCCCAAGGAGATCACCACCAAGGCGCGGAGCCTGCGCCCCAGCCTCGCCTCCGCCAAGCCCGGCGCGATCCGCCCCGAGGACACCGGCGTCCTGCTCGGCACCCTGGGCGAGAAGGGCCCCGAGGTTCGCACCTCGTGGGAGGACGTCGCCGTCGCCATCATGGCGCCGCGCTCCGGCAAGACGACCAGCCTCGCGGTCCCCTCGATTCTCAACGCCCCCGGCCCGGTCCTGCTCACCAGTAACAAGGCGGCGGGCGACGCCTTCACCGTCACCCTGGACGCCCGGGCCGAGGCGGGCCGGGTGTGGGTGATGGACCCCCAGCAGATCGCCCACACCGAGCAGGCGATGTGGTGGGATCCGCTCGCCGACGCCGGCGACCTGCCCGGTGCCCGGCGCCTGGCCCAGCACTTCGTGACCGCCGCCGTCGACGAGGGCGAGCAGGGCGACTTCTGGAGCACCGCCGCCGCCAACACGCTCACCGCATTGTTCCTGGCGGCCGGCGCCGACGGGCGCCCGATCACCGACGTCCTGGCCTGGCTCGCCCAGCCCGCCGACCGCACCCCGATCGACATCCTCAAGTCGAACCAACTGTCCGCCATTGCGGCCCAGTTGCAGGGCACGGTGTCCGGCGCGGTCGAGACCAGGGACGGGATCTTCGAGACCGCGCGCCAGTACGCCTCGTGCCTGCTCGACCCGAAGATCGCCGCCTGGGTCACCCCCAACAGCGAGCTTCCGGAGTTCAAGCCCGCCGACTTCGTCACCCGCACGGACACCCTCTACCTGCTCAGCAAGGACGGCGGCGGCAGCGCGTCCGCACTGATCGCCGCCGCGGCCGACAGCGTGATGCGCACCGCCGTCGTCCAGGCCGAACGCGACGGCGGACGCCTCGACCCCCCGCTGCTGTGCATCCTCGACGAGGCCGCGAACGTGTGCAAAATCGGCGACCTGCCCGACCTGTACTCGCACCTGGGCTCCCGCGGGGTCATCCCGATCACGATCCTGCAGTCCTACCGGCAGGGCCAGCGCGTGTGGGGCGAGGTCGGAATGGACGCCCTCTGGTCCGCCGCCACGATCAAGCTCGTCGGCTCCGGCATCGACGACGCGGACTTCGCCGACAAGCTCTCCAGGCTCGTCGGCGAGCACGACGTCGAGACCGTCTCCCACTCCACCAGCGAGTCCGGGCGCTCCACCTCCGTGTCGATGCGCCAGGAACGGATCCTGCCCGCCGACCAGATCAGAGCGCTCGCGAAGGGCTCCGCGCTCCTGTTCGCCACCGGGGTCAAACCGGCACTGATCCGGTTGCGCCCCTGGTACAAGGAGCGCGGCGCCGACGTGATCGGCAAGGCCTCCGCCCGGCAGACCGCAGCGATCACCGAGCGCGCCCGCGCCAAGGCGGTGGCCGCATGAGCCTCCACCTCGTGCCCGTCCGCGACCGCGAGGCCGCCCGCTCCGTCCGCCTGCGCCATCACCGAACACCGCGAGGCCGGGTGTTCGCCGTGGCCGGCGCCGACGACGACGGGAGGGTTCGCACCGTCGCCGTCGCCCACCGGCCGACCGCCGGTCTGCTCGACGACGGCACCACGCTGGAGGTCACCTTCGCCGATGTCGGCACCGGCGCCCCGGCCGAGGACCCCATGCTGTACACCGCCTGCCGCCGTGCCGCCGAATCCCTCGGCTACACCCGACTCGTCACCTACGCCCGCGACGACGAGAGCGCCGCGCGCGCCCGACGCGCGGGGTGGCGAGCCGCCGCCCGCCGCAGAGCGCGGCCGGGCGAAGGGCCCGTTGTCGTCTCGCTGTGGCAGGCGCCGTGACCGCTACCGGCACCGCGCCCACCGTACGCACCCTGTCCCTGGGGGCCGGAGTGCAGTCGACCACCCTGCTGCTCCTGTCCGCGCTCGGCGAGCTGCCGAAGCTGGATTTCGCCGTCTTCGCGGACACCGGCTGGGAGCCGAAGGCGGTCTATTCCCATCTCGACCGGGTCGAGCGGGAGATAGCCCAGCCCGCCGGAATTCCTATTCTCCGAGTGTCCTCCGGCAATATCAGAAATGATGCCCTGGACCCCGCCCACCGCTTCGCCAGCATGCCGCTCTACATCCTCAACAAGGACGGCTCACCTGGGATGACGCGGCGCCAGTGCACTGGCGAATACAAAATCAAACCAATTAAGCGACAGGTCCGGGAAATCCTCGGATATCCGTATCCGGCGCGAATACCGGCCGAGGTGTTTGCCGAGCAGTGGATCGGGATCTCCACCGACGAGTTCCATCGGGCAAAGGACGCCGACGTCAAGTACACGCGCAACAGATTTCCGCTGATCGAGCTGGGCCTGTCGCGCGGTGACTGCCTGGGTCTGCTCGCCGAACACGGCCTGGAGTCCACGCCGAAGAGCAGCTGCCTGGGGTGTCCGTTCCACGGCAACGCCCAGTGGAGGTCGATCCGCGACGGCGACCCGGACGAGTGGGCGGACGTCGTCGACTTCGACGCGCAGATCCGCGCCGGGAACGCCCGCGCGAACGCGGACGGCCGGCCGTTGCTCGGGCAGGCCTACCTCCACCGCTCCCGTGTCCCCCTGTCCGAGGCGCCCATCGACCGTCTCACCCGCCGCGAGCAGCTCGCCCTGGAGGAACAGCTCGCTGCCGACGAGGCCGAGTTCGGCCCCACCGACGGCTGCTCGCCCTACTCGTGCCGCTCCGGCAGTCCGGTCGCATGAACACCGTCGGCACGGTCGCGCGGGCCCCGGCCCGTCACCTGCCCGCCCCGGGCGACCCGCCCCGTGACGGTGCGCGTCCCGCACCACGGGGCGCCCGGCCCCGCAGTTCCGCCGCCCGGCCGGAGCAGCGCCCTTGACCCCAGACAGTGCTTTCCCACGTGGCGGCTACCGGCCGCTGTCCACGGCCGGTGAACCGGCGTGGTTCGGTCCCGACCACCGGATGGGGCCGTGGTCCTACGGCGAGCTGATCGCCCGTGCCCATCCCTGGCCGGTCCGCTGGCTCTACCCTCCGCGCAGCGGCGACCCGCCCAGGATCGTCAACCTCTTCGCCGGCCCGGCCGGCTGGGAGCAGGGCCTGCGGATCCTCGATCCCCGCCCCGGCGCGTTCGACGTGATCGGCGTCGACCTTTCCGCGAACGCCTCGGCGACCGCGGTGGCGGCCGGTCACCGCCGGATTGTCTGCGATGTCCGCTCCCTCGACCCCACGAACCCGGCCCTGCGCCACGTCGAAGGGCTGATCGTCAGCGCCCCCTGCCAGGTCTGGACTCCGGCCGGCAGCCGTGAGGGCCACGAGAGCCGCAACCTCCGGCTCCTGAACGAGATCATGTCGCGAGCCGTCGAGGGAAGCTTCGGCCACTGGCACGACGAGGGCGAGTGCGGCGAGGGCGACACCTGCCTGATCTGCACCGACCCCCACTGGGACGGCAACGCCGGCTGGACCGGCCCGCTCCTGTCCAGGGCCGGCGTGCGGGAACCGATCGCCGAAATGACCAGACCGGACATCGGCCTGATCGCCGAGACCCTGATCTGGTCGCTGACGCTCACCGCCAAGTTCGACGCGCTGCGCTGGCTGGCGATGGAGCAGTCCAGCGCCCTGCCCACCGACGTGCTCGACGCCCTCGCCGATGCCCTGGAGCTCACGGACTGGTACACCAGCGACCACGAGACGTTGGACGCCGCCGATGTCGGCCTCGCCTCCCACCGGCGCCGCACCTACTTCGTCGCCGGACGCCACGACACGGTGAGTCTGCGCACCGCCCAGCCCATCGACCCGACACCGGCACGCACCGCCGCGCAGGCCCTCGGCTGGCAGAAGGGCGTGCGGGTGAACACCCGCGGGAACCGCGCGACGCCCGGTGGCAACGAATGGAGCGCGGACGAGACCGCCACCGCCATCACCGGACGCAGCCGCAGCTGGTACTGGGCCGGCGACCCGCAGCGGCGGATCACCACCGGCGAGGCCTCCCTGCTCGTCGGTATGCCCGCCGGCCACCCCTGGGACGGCTCGGACACCGCCCGGTTCCGACAGATCGGCGATGTCGTGGCCCCCACCGAGGCCGCACGCGTCCTCGGCCCGCTCCTCGGCCGGCCCTGGCGCGAGGCGGTGCGCGACTACCTGGAGGACCTGTACGGACCGCGATCACAGGCCCGCGCCGCCTCCGCCAACCCGCGCCTTGTCTCCCGCCGCGCCGCAGCCGCCAGCACCGCGCCCGTCCTGCCGGGCCTGGACGCCCTGGGGCCTCCTGCCGAGCCCCCGCCTCCGGCCCCGGACATCCGTCGTCCGCAGCGCTCTCGCTGACCGCCTCGGCAGCCCGAGCCCGGGGCCCACGATCCCTACTCCTTCAGGAAGTCCATGGAAGACGCCGTCCACGCACTGCGTGACTGGACACCCGGTGATCCCGCCAGCGCCACAACCCTTCAACGGCTGGATGCCGAGCCCGCTCTCTACGAGGTCGTCGCCTCCCAGCAGAGCGCCACCGAACAGTTCCTGGTGGCCGCCGACCGCGGCGCGCCCTCGCTGATGACCGGCACCAACAGGGCCGCCGGCATCCATCTGCGGCTCGACCCGTCCGTTCGGACCTTCCACCTGCGCATGTCCTCGGCGGTCACCTATGCCTGGGCCGGGCACTGGCTCGTGGGGCGCGGCGCGAGCCCCGACGCCCTCGCCGTCTACCACCCTGTTCCGGCCGACCCGTACGGACTCGGCTCCCCGCACGAGTTCAGCGGGCTGCTGGACGGCGGCGACTACGCGTTCGCCCGCCCCGGCGACGGCGCCACCCTGCGCGTCGAGGACCGGATCCGCCGCTCCGGCTCGCGGTACATGCTGCTCGGCCGTCAGATGGCCTACTCGTGCGGATCCAGCGGCGGGGAGCGCGAGGCGAACTGGGCGCTTCTGCTCGACCGCCATCCCCGCGCGAGCGGTCGCCGGTTCCTGCTCCAGCTGGAGACCATCCACCTGCACAGCGCGACCTACAGCATCACCGAGGGCGGCTTTCCCACGAAGCGGCAGGCGGAAGGCGTCCTGCGCCGGATCGACCCACGCGCCCCCGCGCCGATGCCGGCCACCGACCCCACCACGGGCCTCGCACCGGTCCGGCAGCCACTCCCGCCGAGGACGGCGGGCCAGGCGTTTCGGCCACCGCCCGCCACAATTCCTCCCCGCCGCGAGCGGAGGTGACGCGGTGAACCCCCAGATGGAGGCCGAGCAGGCGGTCCTCGGCGCGATCCTGTTAGCGCCGGAGCGGCTGCGGGACGTGGCCGGCTGGCTGCGACCGGAGCACTTCTACCGGCCCGCTCACGCCGCCCTGTTCGAAGTGCTGCTCGCCCAGGACGCCGCCGGGCACCCCGATCCTCCCCCGGACACCGACGGGGCGAGTTCCGCCTGGGCGACGCAGGCGATGGCCTCGGCGGCCGAGGCCAGCCCCGGCTTCACACCCGGGTACGGGCACACGCTGATCGCAGCATGCCCCGTGACCGGCCACGCCGCCGCGTACGGCCGGATGGTGCTGGAGACCGCGGTCCGCAGGCAGGTCCACGAGCACGCCCACCGGCTGCTGGCCGCCGCCCGCACCGGCGCCGTCGACGGCACGCTCCACCTCACCGGCGCCCTGCGGGCCGCCATCGGTCAACTCGCCGAAGCCTGGGGGTCGCTGGACGAGAGCCCGCGCGCCCTTCCCGGCCCGTGGCCGCTCGAACTCCCCCCAGCCGACGTCGAGGAAGCACTGCGGCAGGAAGCGTCCCTGCTCGCGTCCCTGACTGCCCTCCCGCGCGAGGTCCGGGACATCTCCCGCTGGCTGCACCCGGCGGACTTCCTGGACCGCGGGCACCGCGCCGTCTACCGGGCCGTCGCCGCCCTTGCCCACCACGGCGATCCGATCGACCCGCTGACCGTCCTGTGGGAGGTCCAGCACCACGGAGACCTGGCCTCGGGCGCGACCACCGCCGACGCCGTGCGCGCCGTCACCCGGGCCGGCTTCAGCGGCGATCCGGGCTACTGGGCCGAACAGGTCCTCCAGGCCTCCGTCCTGCGTTCTGCCCTCACCGCGGCGGGCACGGTGCGCATGCTGTCCCTCGACGCCTCGCTGCCCGCCGCCCGTCTCCTCGGATCGGCCCTGCGCACCCTGCGCGGCACGGAGGCGGTGCAGAAGCGCTGGCGTACCGCCACCGGCGCGGCAGGCACCGACGGGAATCCCGTCGGCGAACCCGGCGAGCCGGAGCACCGCCGCGACGCGGCCCGCGCCCGCTCACTCGCCCCCGTCCCCGACACCGGGACGAGCGGACCTGCGTCGCCCGCGCAGCAGGCGGCCTGCGTCCGCGCGCCCATCCGCAGCAGCCACTGAACCGCTGCCCACCTCTCCCCTCTCCCAGCCGAAGGACCCCGATGCCCACCCCCGTCCGGCCGCCCAGTCCCGCTTCCACCCGACTGCGGGCCGCCGCCACCGCCATCGACGAGCTGACCGCCGCCCTCCCCGGCGCCTACCGCGAGCAGGGACCGCCCTCGGTGGCAGAACTCCGTGAGCACGCGGTGCGGATCGGTGAACAGCACCAGGTGTTGCTGGGGACCGCCGCCGCTCTGACCGGCGCCCCGAACGCCGACACCGCGCAGCGAGCCCTGGCCCGCGCCCTGGCCGACGCCGCCGCCCGCGTCGGCGAGGCCCTCGCCACCGTCGGGCGGGCCAGCGCGATGGCCGCCCGGCTCTACGAGGTGGACGGCCTCGACGGCCCACGGGCCGAAGACGTGCGCGAGCGGGCCGGGCGCGAGCTGAACCTCGCCCTGTCGCGGACCCGGCTCGCCCTGGAGGACGCCGGCGAGGGCCTGCGGCGCGAAGCACGCTCGGGACGCGACGGTGCCGCGCTGCCTCCCGGCCGCCTGCGAGCCGCCGTCGCCCGCAGCACCGCGGCCCACCCGGCAGCCGCGTTCATCACCGCCCCGCACCCGGCTGCGACGCCCGCCGTCCTGCCGACCGCCGCCGGACCCCGCCGTTGACGCCGCCCTCACCTCCGGAGCCTTCCATCGCCCCACCCACGACCCCCGGGTTCGACACCGAGCTGGTCATGCTCGCGAACGTCATGGCCCATGTCGCCGAGGCCCTCAACAGCGCCGACACGATGCCCGGCCACCCCGGCGTGCCCACCCCCGCGGCCCTGGCCGACGGGGCCGAGCACATGCTCACCGTGCTGCGGCACTGCTCCACCCGGACCGCGGCCCTCCAGGCCGGGCCCACCGACCCGGCCCGGGCCACGGCCGCCCGCGGCTTCCAGGTCGCCCGGGCACATGCCGCCCGGACCCACCGCCACCTCGCCCACGCGCTCGACGCCGCCGTCGCCCTCGAATGCGGCCCCGAGGACAACGGCACCGGCCGCACGCCCGACGTACGCGAGGACGCGCTCGGCTACCAGGTGCTGAACTCGGCGGCCCTGGCCCACAACGCCCTGGTCGCCGGCTGGCGCCAGATCACCGAGATCCGCGCCGAACTCCCCTCCCCGGCACCGCGGCAGGCCTCCACCGCCGCCGGCCCGAGGCGCCCGGTCTCTGCGGCGCCAGCCGCCGCAGCGGGCGTTGTCGCGCAGACAGGCGGGCGCCGGCGATGAGCGGCATCAGCGCCGACGACGTCCAACGCCTCGCGGATCTCGCCACGAAGCTCGCTCAGATCCGCCGCGACCTGCGGCACACCGCCAAGGCCCCGCCCGCCAAGGTTCCGGACCTGCTGGCCCGCGACATCGGCGCGCTCGCCGACTACGTAGCCGTGGCCTGCCTGCTGCGCGCCCAGTTGTCGCACCGCACTGGGCCCGCCGTGGCAAACGTCGGCGAGGACTGGGGGCCCACCTTCGCCGCCACCCGGGCAAGCCCGGTTCTGCACAGGCTCACCGAACTCCTCGACCAGGCCTGCGACCTCGCGAACCAGGTCCGTCCCCGCGGCGAGACCCGCTCGCACTTCTACTCCCCGGGCCTGGACGCCCGCGTGGCCCAGCAGTTCGCCGAGGTCGACGGCATGCTCTCGCACACCATCAGCACGATCCGCCGCTTCCGCACGGGCCTGGCCCAGGTCCGCAAGCGCGAACTCGCCCGCGAGCAGGAGGCGCTGGCGGACCCGGACGGCAAGGCCGCACGCTTCCTCGCCGCGCGTGCCGAGTACCGCAAGCAGCCCCTGGTCATCGTGCCGTCCGGGTTCGCCGAGGAAGCCGCCGCCACCGCCGAGGCGGCGTCCCGCCGTTCCGGTGCCACCCGGATCGTCTCGCAGTCCCCGGCCACCGCGACGGCTCCCTCCGCCCGGCGCTGACCCCGTCCACCCCCGATGATCGGAGTGCCCTGATCGACACCGACCCGTCGGCGGTGATGCGCTCCCTGGCCGACCGGCTGGAGGCCGTGAACCGCACGCTGCTGCCCTCGGCGGCCGGCCACCCCGCCGAGACGGCGTGGCCCATGACCCACCTGGTGGCCATCGCCGCCGACGCCAGTGACGAGGTACTGTTCCGCACCGCCGACCCCGGCGCCGACCGGGCCGCGCTCGCCGCGTTCGCCGCCGCCGTGGCCGGCGCCGCCCAGGCCCTGGCCGTCGTCGCCGACTCCGCGCACCGGCTGTTGACCGCACCGCCCGCCGCCGCATCCCCGGCCGAGGCCAGCCACGCCCACTCCGTCGCGCGCGCACTTGTCACGACCACCGCGCGGGAGCTCAGCTCGGCCGCCGACCGCGTGTCCACCGGACCGGTGGCCGCCGTCACCGACCTGTCGAGCCACCGCGGCGCGCAGGCAGGCGCGGCGCTGGCCCGCTCCCGTGTCGTCAGCGCCCGACCCGCGGGCCCGGACTCCCGCGGCGACGCCGCCCCCACAGCGCCCGTCATCCCGCTTCGCCGCAACCGCTGAACCTGGAGCGCTTCCTGCC
Organism: Kitasatospora sp. NPDC001603; assembly: GCF_040298365.1. Taxonomy (NCBI): domain Bacteria; kingdom Bacillati; phylum Actinomycetota; class Actinomycetes; order Kitasatosporales; family Streptomycetaceae; genus Kitasatospora; species Kitasatospora sp. NPDC001603. The sequence goes on along the minus strand of NZ_JBEPAA010000033.1, from coordinate 22,010 downwards.
CACCCTCGCCGACCGCCCCGACCTGATCATCCTGGCCGACTCCATGGACGACGCCGCGGCCTCCTGGTCCCAGCCCCAGGAGGCCGGCCACCTCCCCCCTGTAGGGCTCGTGGTCCTGCAACTGATCACGCTGCGCACGATCCGCACCGCGCTCCTGCAGGCCGCCGCCGAACAACCCGCCCCGTACGCCGCCCCGGACGATGCCGCCGCCGCCCGACGCGGCACGCTGGCCACCGCCCGCGCCTCCTCAGCGTCCGCCCTCGCCGACCACCGCCTCTGCGAGGTGATGGAACTGGTCCTCGCCGCGCAGGGGCAGCCGGCGACGGAGATCGCCGTCGACCACGCCAAGTGGCTGTACCGGGATGCCGCGAAGGCCCTCTCCTCGGCCTCCATCCACCTGCGCCAGCACATCCAGCCACCGCGCGCCGCCCGCACCCGCCCGGCACCGGCCGCAGCCTCGGCACCGGACAAACGCGGCGCCGCGGCCCGGCTTCGGACCTCCTTGCGCCTCCCGTTCCGCAAGGACCGTGCCCCGAATCCGGCGCCTCCCGCCCCGCACGCCGTGTCCCCGGCGCCGCGGCGGCACTGACCTCCCCCACACACCTCCTACCGGAGCCCTCCCCTGCCCACCTCCTCCCTCTCCGCCGAGGAGCAGTCCGCCCTGCTCCACACCATCGCCACCGCTCTCGCCGACACCGCGCAGTGCCTCGCGACGAGCACTGCCCACCGCGACCCGCTCGCCGCCGCAGCCACGACCGCCCGGAAGCCCCGATGACGGGGCCGGGCGGCATACGGATCGGCTCCCTGTGCTCGGGCTACGGCGGCCTGGACCTCGGCGTCCAGTCCGTCCTCGGCGGCACGATCGCCTGGCACGCCGACCCCGCCCCGGCCGCCGCCGCCATCCTCGACCACCACTGGCCCGAGGTCCCCAACCTGGGCGACATCACGCAGGTCGACTTCAGCCGGGTCGAGCCGGTGTGCGTGCTGGTCGCCGGGTTCCCGTGCACCGACGTGAGTGTGGCCGGCGGCCGGGCCGGGCTCGCGGAGGGCACCCGCTCGGGCCTGTGGCACACCATCGCCCGCGCCATCTCAACTCTTCAACCATGTCTGGTGGTTCTTGAAAACGTCCGCGGCCTGCTGTCCACCCCCGCCAACGCGCCCTCCGACGGCGACGTGGAACCGTGCCCGTGGTGTCTGGGAGACACCGGCGATGAGCATTCTCTGCGGGCACTCGGTGCCGTACTCGCAGACCTGGCCGACGCGGGGCTCGATGCACGGTGGCAGGTTCTACGAGCCTCCGATGTCGGAGCCCCCCACCGCAGGGAGCGCGTCTTCATCGCCGCCTGGCCTGCCGACCCCCCGGGCGAGGGACTTCAAGGGCCCGGACCCCGGACGGGAGGACCTCGGACATGTGGTCACGCTGCTGCTCACCCCGACCTCGAACCTCGGCAGCATCGGCGGCTCCCAGCACCCGGACCGGCGCAAGGCAGGCGGCCACGGCCCGAACCTGAGCGACCTGGTCGAGCACCTGCTGCCGACACCCCGGGCGACCGACGGCACGAAGGGCGGCCCGAACCAACGCGGTTCCAGGGGCGACCTGACGCTGCCGAGTGCCGCAGCGAGGATGGATCCGGCATCCCCGGCTCGGGACCGGCCAGCGCCGGGGCGCCGCAGCGCCGGCACCCCGATCCCGCTGCCGGGGCAGACACCGCTGCCGATGGACGACGCGGATCCGCGCAGCTGAGCCGCTGGGGCGACTACGCCCCGGCCATCGCCCGGTGGGAGGCCGCTACCCGCCCGGCACCCGATCCGGTCGATACCAGAGGGCGCCTCTCGCCCGAATTCGTGGAATGGGTCATGGGCCTCGAAAAAGGCTGGGTGACGCAGATCACAGGCCTTTCCCGCTCGGCCCAGCTCACCGCCCTCGGAAATGGCGTGGTCTCACAACAGGCTTCCCTTGCAGTGGAGTTGCTGACTCATGGAATTCCACTGTGCGGGAATCATCAATTCCATTCCGCCTGAATTTCCGACGCCCATACACCACCCGATATCTCCCGCACAAGGAGTTGGCCGGCGGGCAGAGTCTTGCCCATCGACGAACCCCCCGACCTTCCCGGAGCCGCCCTTGACGCCCCCCGACCCCGCCGACCTGCCCGGACGCCCCGCCGTCACTCCGGAGACCCTCGCCGAGTGGCGGGCCACCCTGACCCGGCTCCAGGCCGAACGGGACTCGCTCGCCGTGGTCGCCGACCGGCTCTCCGAGGAGTACGAGCCGCAGGAGGCCGACGAGGTGCCCGCCGACGAGGCTCCCGACGACGACCCGGACACCGGCCCTCTGACGATCCTGGCCTTCGACGACGACGCGCTCGCCGCCGAAGTCGCCACGATGGTGCCCTGGGTCGACCACATCCTCCTCGCCGTGTACGGACAGGAGATCACCTCCGGCCGGCCGTGGTGCACCCGCTGGCCCGAGCACGACGAGGCCCTCGCCCGCATCCACCACTGCTGGCTGGCCTGGCAGGAGCTGACCGACGCCCGCTCCGGCGCCACGGGCCCCAGCGTGTGGCAGCGCGACCACCTGGAGCCGCTGCTGCTCAAACTCCGCAGCCCCGACGGGCCGTTCGCGGCGTGCACCACCAACCCCGACCACCTGAGCCACCGCCTGCTGCCCGCACCCGTGTTCACCGACCCAGACTCCCTGCCGCAGCCGGGACCGATCCGCCCGCCCGCCTAGACCAAGGACCCACGCCCGTGACCGCCGCCGCGATCCTCGAATTCGACGCCCACCCGGCGGCGCTCACCGACCTCGGCAGCCTCCCCGTCGCTCTCCAGGACGCCGCCGTCCACCACCTGCGCCGCCTGGTGACCTGCCAGCAGCGCGGACCGGCCCTGGGGCGGCGCGGCCCGTGGGACCTGACGGGGTGCCGGAAGGTCTACCTCGACGCCGACCGGTGCTGGCGCCTGGTCTACCAGGAGCGCCCGCCCGCCCCGGCCTCCCGCTCCGGCGGCATCTACCTCGTCGCCGCCGGCCCCCGCAGCGGTCACCAGGTCTACAACACGGCGGCCCGCCGCCTGCAACTCCTCGGTGCCGCACGCCCTGCGGCCTGACACCCCCGCGCCTGCCCGTCGCACGACCCATCACCGCGAAGGACCACGCATGCCCGCCTCCACCTCCGTCGTACTCACCCGCCCCCAGGCCCAGCGGCTGCAGAACGCCCTGTCGATCCTCGGCCCGCAGAACACGATCTCCGTGCTGCGCCGCCTCAAGCGCAGCGGCGACACCCTCCCGGTCGCCGAACTCGCCGAGCAGACGCCGTGGATGAGCGAAGGCCAGCTCGCCTCCCGGCTGTCGGCAATGGAGGAGGACGGGCTGCTCACCCGCAGCAACGAGGCGGCGGGCGCCGCCGTCACACTCACCCGCGCCGGCCGCGAGGCCCTGTTCGTCCAGATCCCGTTCACCCAGTGGGCCTCCGCCCACCAGCAGGCCCCGCAGACCGGCACGGGCCTGGGCGCGTACACCGAGCAGGCGCTGGCCACGCTCAACCGCACCCACAGCGTGGCCACGATCATGGCGCTGGCGGCGGAGGGCGAACCGGTGTACCCCTCCGAGATCCTCGACACCACGCTGCCCGCGGGCATGCACCCTGGCAACCTCTACCAGCGCCTCGCACAGCTTCAGGAGGCCGGGATCGTCGAACGCACCGGTACCGCGCGCAACTACCTCTACGGGCTCACCCCCGCCGGACAGGCGCTGTCCGAACCCCTGAAGGCCCTGACCAAGTGGGCGCAGCGCCACCTGCCGCCCGCGGACCGCAGCTCCTGGCCGGCGCACAGCACCAGCACCCGCGTCCACGCGCCCGCCGAGCCGGCCCCGAAGGCCGTGCCCGCCCGGTCGGCGGCGGGCACGCCCGCGCCGTCCCACGCGGCGGCGGTGTCGCCGTCCCCGGCCGAGCGGGCATCGGTCCGCGCCCAGGCCGCCACCCTGCGCTCGGTCGCCCCGGCGTTGGTCTTCAGCCACGAGCCGGCCCCGCAGCCTGCACCCCCCGCCCCCACCCCCAATTCCGCTGCCGTCCAGCGGCGCTGAGGACACGTATGGAACCCCTCTCCCACCCCGTTCCCACGGACAACGCATCTTGCAAGCGCCGCGCCGCAACCGCCAAGGGAGTCCTCGACCATAACGGGCACCTCTTCCGGCCGGACTGGCAGCGCGGACCGCTCGTCGGCGTACGGCCTGCCTACCTGGCGCTCGCCACCTCCACTCCCACCGCTTCTGCCCGCCGTGTCCTGCGCGACGCGCGGTGGGACCCGCTGCCCGGGGACGGGGTCGTGGGCTTCACCCGGGGCGGCATTCGGATCGTGCTCGCCACCACCGCGGCATTCCAGCAACACGACGTGCTCCACGCCGAAGGGCCCAACTGGAAAGCGGTCCTGAGCGGTGGTGCACCCGACGAAATCACCGCCGCCGTCGCCGAGGCCCTGGTCGAGGCCGCCCAGGTCGCGGTGGACGGTGCACCCGACCGCGCCGACATCAGCAGTGCCATCGACGACCTCGCCGAAGCCCGCTGGAGCGGCACCGATTCATGGCACGGCACCGACATCGTGCGGATGGTCTCCCCCGACCGTCTCGCGGAGGTCCTGTGCACGCCACGCGCCGGCGCGTGGCTGGTCACGGTCGGCATGGACGGCGAGGGCTGGGAAGCGGCGATGGCGGGCGACTGCCCGGACATCCTGGTCGAGGCGGTCGTCGGCTTCCTCGCCTCCGAGTCCCCCGTCCGACGGCACATCGGCGACCTGTCCGCCGGGATGCGCCGCCACCTCGACATCGGCCCGGACCCCGACCGCGCCGCCCGCAGCCTCTCTCCTGCCGCCCGGGCCGCCAGCCCCTGCGCCCCCGTCGTCGCACCCGCCACCGCCCAGCCGACCGTACGGAGAAGCCGTTGACCGCCGCCGACCAGCGCGAGGCGAACGCCCTGCTCACCGCCGACCTCGCGGAGGAGTCCGAGCAGGTGCAGGCCCTGGCGCGCACCCTCGACCTGCCGCACCACGCCGAGGACCCGGCGCTCCTGCTGAGCCGCAACCTCCTGCACGTCCTGGTGCACCTGGCCACCGTCGCGGCCTCCGCCGCCGCCGTGGTCGACGTCGGCGAGACGCCGGCCGCGACGCACCGCACCGCCCTGTCACGGATCGAGTCCGCCCTGCAGTCGCTGCTATCCGCCGGCGGGTCGATGACCACCGTCCTCGACCAGCTCGCCGAGCGCGACAGCGGCATCACCGACACCGCCGGGCTCGTCCAGGCCGGGCGCCTGCGGGCCGCCGTCCTGCTCACCAGCGCCGCCGCCCACCTCGGCGCCGCCGCCGCCGCGCTGCGCCAGGCCCCCGGCACCTGAGCCGCCGCCCGCCGATCCGCCCCGTCAGGAGACACCTCCTCCCGCATGCCCCTCACCCCCGCCCGTTCGTCCCGCCCGGGGCTACGCGACGTTCTCGCCCGACCGCACGTCCCGGCGATGCTCGCCGGCACCCTCGTCAGCCGGCTGCCCACCGCCATGGCACCGGTCGCGCTCCTGCTCGCCGTCCGAGCCGACGGCGGACCCGTCCTCCTCGGCGGCCTGCTCGCCGCCCTCTACGGCCTTGCCGCCGCCATCGGCCAGCCCCTGCTCGGCCGGGTCGTCGACCGCACCCGCCTCGCCCCCGTCACCGCGGTGTCCGGCGCGGTCACGGGTGCAGCGTTCGCCGCACTCGCCGTGCTCGGGTGCGCCGAGCACCCCTTCGCCGCCACCGCGCTCGCCGTCCTCGCCGGCGCCGCCACCGCGCCGACCGAGCCGGGACTGCGGGCCCTGTGGCCGCGCCTGGTCCCCGACCACGCCGCGCAGCGCGTCGCCTTCGCCCTCGACTCCGCCAGCCAGGAACTGATCTTCGTCGCAGGCCCCCTCGTTGCGACGCTCCTGTGCCAACTCGCCTCCCCTGCCGCCGCACTGGGTGCGTCCGCGCTGCTCGGTGCGGGCGGGTGCCTGGCCGTCTCGGTCCAGATTCCCGCCCGCTGGGCGTCGCCCAGGCGGGCGCCCGTGCGCTGGAGCGGTCCGCTGCGCTCACGGGGCCTTCTTCTGCTGCTCGCGGCCATGACCTTCCTCGGCGTGAACCTCGGCAGCTTCAACGTCCTGGCCGTCGCTCTCGCCGACCGCCACGCCAGCGGCTGGCTCGCCGGGCTGCTGCCCGCCGCCCTCGCCGCCGGCAGCCTGCTCGGCGGCCTGGTCTACGCCCGCTCGCCCTGGTCGATGCCGCTGTCGCGGCAACTGCTGTGCGCCGCGGGCGGGTACGCGATTCTCTTCGCACCCCTCGCTTTCACCAACGCCCCGGCTCCCACCGTGGCACTCAGCGCCTGCCCCGGCCTGTACCTTTCGCCGCTGCTGGCCGTCTCCTTCATGCTGTCCGACCGCCTCGCCCCACCCGGCACCGCCACCGAGGCCGCCGCCTGGATGATCGCGGTGATCGGCGTCGGCCAAGCCGCGGGCACCGCGCTGGCCGGGCGGCTCGCCGAACACGGCCCCGCTGCGGTCGCCGCCGTCCCGGTCCTCGCCGCGGCCCTCGCCGCCGCTGTCCTGATCGCCCGCACCGACCTGTTCGCGGGCACCGACACCCCTCGGGAGAAGTCCGCTTGACCCACCGCATCACCTCCCCGGTCCGCGTCGTCTGGGACTGGAACGGCACGGTGCGCGACGATGTCGCCGACCACGTCGCCGCGCTCAACGCCACTCTTCCGGCTCTCGGCGGCCGGCCCGTCACCGTCGAGGACTACCGCGCCAAGCACCGTGTGCCGATCCGCGCCTTCTACGACGAACTGCTGGGCCGCACGATCACCGACGCCGAATGGCAGGCCAACGACGCCGCGTTCCTCGCGGCGCTGGACGCCCGCCCGGTTCGGCTGCGCTCGGGCGTACGGCAGTTGATGATGCATCTGCGCGCCCGCGGCATCGGCCAGTCCCTGCTGTCCCTCGCCCCGCACGACCGGCTGGAGCGCGAGGTCCACCGCGTGGGCATCGGCGCGCTGATGGACCGCGTCGACGGCCGCCACGGCCCCTCCGTCACCAGCAAGGCACCGGCACTGGCCGCACACCTGCGCGCGCTCGGCGCCGGCGTCGATCCGGCGCGCGTCGTCGTGATCGGCGACAGCTGCGACGACGCCGTCGCAGCCCACGCGGTGGGCGCTTTCCCCGTCCTGCACACCGGCGGCCTTCACAGCGCGCAGCGCCTCGCCACCGCCGGCGCCCCACTCGTCGACACCCTCGCCGAGGCCGTCGAGACCGGACTCGCCGCCGTCGCCGCCCGGACGACGGACGCCACGTGAGCACCCTCCCCTCCCCACCGGCGGGCCCGCCCGCGACCGACCCCACCAAGGTCGGCACCGCACTGGTCCTTGCCGTCTTCGGTGTCGAACGGCTCAGTGCGATCCCCGGCTGGCACGACGACGAGGACAGCCCGCTCGGCCGCTCCGCCGACGAGATCCACCGCACCGCCCGCCGCCTCGACCATGTCCAACAGAGCATGGTCTCCCTGGCCTCCACGATCCGCCGCGACATGCAGCGCGTCGTCAACGGCGACGACGTCGACCTGCCGCAGACCCACGGCCTGCTCGGCAGCAGCGCCCTCTCGCTCGACCTGCTCTGCGCCCGGCGCGCCGAGCTCCACCAGCACCTGGACGCCCTCACCCAGCTCCACAAGATCCTCTCGGCCAACCGGCCACCCGCGACGCCCGTCCAGCCGGAAGGCCCCGCCGCCGCCCGTACCGCCGAGGCGCCGCAGCGCCCCGCCAAGCTCAACGAGGCGCAGCGCAAGGCGCTGGACGCCGTCGCCCGTGGCCGGGTCCACCTCCAGGCGGGCAGCGTCCGCAGCAGTGCGCGGGTCACGACGTCCGAACCCGTCAGCGCCGTCTCGGTCACTGCCCTGATCAAGCGCAAGCTCGTCGAGGCCGACACCCGCACCAGCCTCTACCAGGGACAGAAACTGCGCCTGACCGCAGCCGGCACCCGCCTCCATGCCGCAGTCGTCGGCGCCGCCAGTCGGCAGGCGTCCCCGGCCGCCGCCGCGAGCCCCGAGGCCCCCGCGCCGATGGCCGGCATCGACCAGGTCCCCCGGGCGGGGCGATGAGTACCGCTGCGGCCCGCGGCCCGGCACCCGCCCGCCAGGTCGACGGCACAGCGGCCTTCGCCGGCCGGCTCATCGTCCTGGAACGCCTGGGCATCGACACCTACGGGCTGGAAGATCTCCACCCCGAACCCGGTGAACTGCGCAGCCTGGCACGGGCCCTCGCACGTCACGCACAGCGTGTGGACGACGCCGACGAGGAACTGCGCCGCGCTGCCGACCTCGTGATCAGACGCGTCACCCGGAGCCTGAACGGCGACCACCGCGACGTCGAGTCCTGGGGCCTGCTGCGCAATCTCGGCAACGACATCGAGACGCGGGCCGCCCGCTACCACCTTGCCGTCGAACAGCTCGGCATGGCCGTCTTCCTCTACCGGCAGGCGGCCGAACGCCCCGACACCACTGCCGACAACGCACGCCGCGAGGCCGCGCTGTCGCGCACTGGCGCCGCCGCACCTGCCGTCTTCCACCCGCCTGCGCGGTTGTCGGCTTCGGACCCGCCCGCACCCACCACCGGCGCGGTGCGCCACTGAGCGCGCACCGCCCGCACCGAGGAGGATCCACCCGTTGGGCACCTGGGGCATCGGCCCGTTCGACAGCGACCACGCCGAGCAGTTCGGGGACGAGGTCGACCATGCCCTCCCCGACGCGCGGTACGCCGTCATCGAGGAGCGTCTTACCCGCTACCTCGCCGGCGGCCAGGGCTACCGCCTGCGGGACGAGGCCGTCGCGGCGGCCTTCCTCGTCGCCGCCCAGTACCCGGGCGGTGCGGACGCCGTCGCCTCCGGCTACCGCCCGAAGCAGCCGATCCCCGACCTGCCGCAGCACCTGCGTCCAATGGCGGCCCGTGCCCTGGACCGCGTGCTCGGCGACGTGCAGTTCGACATGGACGCGTGGAACCGTGCCGGGCAGCGGGAGGTCGGCGAGCAGTGGCTGGACGGCCTGGAGCGCCTGCGGACCGTCCTCGACCCGGACACCCCGTACACCGTCGCCTATACGCCGGGCCCGCTCCTGCGGCACGAGATCGGGACCGGCAGGGCCCTCCGGGAGCTCGGAGTCGACCGGCTGCGCGCGCTTCCGGGCTACGGCGACGACCACGCCGCCGGACAGCTCGTGCGCCGGATCGTCGAGGCCGCCGCGCAGCTGGACCAGGCGCACAAGGACGTGCAGGCCGCCGCGGACCTCTCGCTCCAGGCCTTGAACGCCGTGCGCAGCCAGCTCCACGTTGTGGCCCTCGGCGCCAGCGGCGATTTCCACCCGCGCGACGTGCCCGCCTATTCGGTCTCCCCGGCGCTCGGCCCGGCCATGGCCCAACGCGCCGACCGCCACCGCCACCTGACCGCCCTGCTCGACCTGTACCGGGCGACGACCGCCCCGGCGGACGAGAGCCCGCGGGCCACCGCTGCCCGCACGCGCACCGCCGCCGCCGCGGCAGAGAGCCCCTCCGCCGCTTCCCCGCCGCCCCCGACCGCCGAACCCCGAGCAGCACGGCGCCGATGAGCCCGAGACCGCGACCAGTCGCTGCGGCCCGGCTACGCCCCGTCCTGCCACCGGCCGGCCCAATCCTTGGAGACCACCTGGCCAGCAAGCCCACTCACCACGCCCAGCAGGCCCTGCAACTGCTGGCGCCGCCCGGCACCGTCCGGGTCCTGCTCGCAGTCAACTACCACGAGGACCCCGGTGCCCGGGCCGCTGGCCCGCCCGCCACGGACAGCATGGACGAACCCGAAGTCCGCCGGCACCTGCGGCGGCTGCAGGACGCACGGCTCCTCGCCCGCACCGGCGACTACGACATCAGCCGGCAGTCCACCACCACGGCTGCCCGCGAGCTGTGGCCGGTCTGGCTCTCGGCCCTCCGAGTCTCCTACGCCGCCGCCCCCGAACTCGCGCAGGATCATGTCGGGATCACCGTCGAGCGGGCGCTGGAGATCGCCGGTCATCCGGCCGTCCTGGACGCGGTCTCCACCATGCAGCGTCTCCCGGTCCCGCTCAGGGGAGCTTCCCACGGCGTCGCCCGCCTGCTGGACACCCTCAGCCGGACGAAGCGGGACGGGGAGGAGCCCAGCAACCGGATATCGGTCGAGTTCCTCGGGCACCTGACCGACCTGCACACCGCCCTCGGCGACTGGCACCGGACCTACTTCCCCGCCGACCGTGTGTCTGCCTCCACTGCGCGGAGCCTCTCCCCGGCCACCACCGAACACCCCTTGCCGCCGGCCAGCAGCTCCCCTGCTCCCGGGACAGCTCAGTCCCGACGCACCGGCCGGTGAACGGGCCCGAGCCCGGCGGAGCCGACTTCGGATTGGCGGGCCTGGAGGCGGCCGGTGTCGACGACATGGCGAACGCCCGGATCCTGCTCGCCAGCGACCTCGTCTTCGCCCAGGAGCACGAGCCCTGCCTCGCCGCGAGCAACTTCCTGGGCGCAGGCCCGCACAGTGTCCTGGCCGCCCGCATCACCCGTGACCAGCAGGCCGGCACCTACACCGTGCGCCTGCACCGCGCCGACGACGCCTGGGAGGCCCTGGCCTGGCTGCGAGCCCGGGCAACGGACCCTCCGGCCACGACCGCCAGACGCTCCGCCGCCCTCGCCCGCAGCCGGCGCGCCGCACCGGCCCCCCAGACGGCAGCGCCCCGCTCCACGACCGACCAGCCCCGGACCCCCGTCCGGCGGCGCTGACCCGACCACCACCGGAAGACCCCCGCCATCCCGACACACCCCAGCAGCACTGCAGCCGACTTCGGCATCGGCGACCTGGAACCCGGCGACTCGGCCAGCGAGCACACCGCCGACTATCTCTGCGTCATCGCCACCGAGCTGATCACCCTGTCCGACCAGCACACCGCTGAGCAGACCAGCAGCTTCTACGTCGCGTTCGACACCGCCAACGTGTGGCAGGACGTCCCGGGCCTCGCGTCCCTGCGGGCCGTCCACGTCGAACGCGACCGGACCGCAGGCGTGTTCACCATCGAATCCGCCTCCTTCCCGCTGGTGGCGATGGCACAGAACTGGCTTGTCGGCCGCGGGGCCGCCCCCGACAGGTTCACCTCCCGCACCCCCATCGGGCCCGCCGACCGGGAGACCCGGCGCGTCGAGACCCTGCTGCGCGAGACCGGTCCCGAGCGCTTCACCGTCCACGACGACTACACGTACACCACCGAGCCTTACGACATCTGGGTCATCGCCACCGACACCCGCACCGACGACCCGCAGCTGCCGGTACGGGTCTTCCACGAGCGGCGCCAGGTAGACGACGACACGTACACCCTGCGCGAAGGCCATTTCCCCACCGTCGGCGCCGCCCGCGCCTGGACCCAGGACCCCGACGCACCGCTCCCGCAGCCGCGCACTTCGCCGAGCGCCCGCGCCGCGGCAGCCTCCCGCGGCAACTCCCGCAGTGCTGCGGGGCCCGTCGTCAGCACCGCTCCCACCCCCGGTCCCGCCGCGCCCCCGGCCCCGGGCCGAACCCGCACCCGCTGACCCCGCGCCGTCGCCACGATCCGCCCGTAAGGCCACACCATGACCACTTCCCCCACCCCGGCGCCCGGACGGCACAGCCTTGCCGCGTTCACCGAGGCACTCGCATCCCGTCTGCCCGACCGGTGGACGCCGTCCTCCACCCCGCTCACCACCAGCGACGCCCGCAACAACGTCCACGCCAGGCTGTGGGACCTCGCCCACGCCTCCTGGGCTCTCCAGACCGTCGTCTACGACCGCGCCGGGCTCCTGCGCGGCCCCGGCGGGCGCGAACTGCTCGTCCTCCCCCGGCCGCACCCGCACGCCGGGCAGTACATCGTCGCCGCGCTGCTGCCCGAGGCCCTCGGTTCCGCCTACGACCACGAGGACCTGGCACCCCACGGCATCGCGGTCGACCCGGACCCCGCGCGCGCGGCCTCCGCCGTCACCGACCGCCTCCTGCCCCGCTACGACCGGGCTCTCCGGCAACTGCTCGCAGGCATCGACTCCACTGCGGACCTGCCCTTCACCAGTCACCGCACCGACTCCCCCGTCCTGCGCCACGCCGTGCGCACCCTGCTGCTCGTCGCCGAACTACGCCTCGCGGACGAGTCGTACGACGTGCTGGAGGCCCTGGCCGGTGGCGGCGAGTACGTCTGCGACCGTGTCGAACTCGACTACGACATGGCACCGCTGGTCGAGGCCGCCGCCGTGCAGGCCGTCCTGTCCGCCGCAGGACTTCCCACCGGTTCGCTGTTCGACCCCGGTATCCCCGCCCGGTTGCGCCGGCTGTCGGCCCGGTCTCCGGCCGATCAGTACGACGTGCTCCGCCGTGCCGCAGAGTCCCTCGCCGAGCCCGTGCCCTCCCCGAGACTCGGAGCCGCCAGGGCTCGCACCCGGATCCTCTCCACGAGCCTGGCAGCCGCCGCACTGCCTGCGCGGCCGACGGCAACCGCTTCCCGCACCTCCGTGCCCGGCCGCTGACCGCCGGGCCGATCACCAGAAAGCCCCGCGTGCCCACTGCCCCCGCCGACCATGTTCTCGTCCGCCCGCTCCACCTGGCCGGCCGCGGCAACCCTGACTTCGGTCTCAACCTCGTCACCCACTTCGGCTGGCGCGTCCCCCCGCCCACGGACGGCGACGAGATCCTGCTCGTCAGTCCCGACGGCCAGGCCCATCTCGCCTGGCGACCGGCGACGGGTCAGTGGGACGTCACCGTGCCGAGCCGCCACTGGACCCGATCCGGGTGGACAGCCACGTTCGACGACCATGCACCGTCCGAGATCGCCGCGGCGGTCCTCTACGCCCTCGCGAACGCCCTGCAGCACCAGCCGCAGGAGGTCCTGTACGCCATGCCCGGCCCGGACGCCGCACTCGGCGTCCTGGTCCGGGCCGGTTGGGCACCGCAGCACCGGGACGGCCACGAGGTCCTGCTGGCCCCCGACCGCCTCGGTGCGCTCACCCGCCCCCTCGGCTCCGACGACGCCCCCACCGTGCTGACCGGCGCGGCTGAGCGGGGCACCTGGACCATCACCTTCAGCTCCCGCACCCCAGCTGTCCTCCTGCAGACCGCCGCCGCCACTCTGCTGCGGCCAGCCGTCCGGCCCCTCGACGAACTGCCCACCGCGCACAGGCTTCGGGTCTCGGCCGACCCAACACCGTTGTGGAGCGCGCACCGCGCTCTCGTCTCGCCACGCCGCCTGGCGGGCGCCGGCACCGGGTCCACACCCCTTCCGGCAGCCTCCGCGCTGTGGCACCGGACCCGGCCGGGGCGGGTGGAGAGCTCCTGCGGACGGGCACTCGTCACTACTGCTCCCGGCCAGGACCTGAAGGTGTCCGCAGGCCCGCAGGGGCCGGGCCACCGGCTGGCCTGGACCACGGAGTTCAGCGGCGCCGTGCCGTCCGAGATCACCACCGCGTGGCTGCGGGACCTCACCGACTCGCTGACCGCCGACATCGACCTCAGCACCGAGGCCACGTTCGTTCCCGGCCCTGGCATGAGCGTCAGCGACGCGATCGAACCACTGACCGCGGCCGGGTGGATCGCCCACGCCGACGACGCCGACCTGCATCTGGTGGCGCCCGACGGGCACACCAGCGCCCGGATCACCCACGGCCTCCTCACGCCCGCGACCACCGTCTCCGACGCGCTGGCGCACACCACCCACTGGGGAGCGTCCATCGACGTCACCGGTGCGCCGGGCCACCACTGGCGTATCGGCCTGTCCTCGCTGACACCCCTGCACCTCGTACGGGCCGCGGCGCTCGCCGTCACCGACCCGGACCCGGTCGTCCGCCGTCCCGACCGGATCCCCGCCCAGTTCCTCGGCGCCGTGCACGTCGGTCCACCCGCCGCCGCGTGCTCCCCGGCCGCCCTGGCCGCCCGCAGCCGCGGCACCGCCCCGGTCTCCGCAGCCCCACGGGTGTCCACCACCGCCGTTCTGTCCTCGCCGACGCCCGACCGCGCCGCCCGCCGCCCGGGGCACTGACAAACACCGACATCCCGCTCTCCCCCGGAGGCCACCCTGCACTCGCCACCAGCGCCCGGTCCAAGCCCTGCCCCCGACATCTACACCTACGGACGTGCAGCCGCCCGCGAAGTCCTGCGCGAGGTCCAGCTGCGCGCCGGCCACGCGCCTCTCATCGATGTCCTGGTCGACGCAGCAGCTCACCACACCAGCCTCAACCCCGGCATCGCCCCCATCGTGGCAGCCGACGCCGCCCTGCTTCTGGCCCGTGCAGCCGACCCTCGCGTCGAGCACGCCCTCGACGGACGCCTGCCCCCGGTCCTCGCCCGCCTGGAGCGGGAATCCTCCGCCCGCATGGAGGAGGTGGTCGCCGCAGCACGGCTGGCCTGCGGACACGGACCGCCCCTCCTCCCCGCCCCCAACCCACCGGGATTCCGCCCCGACCTGCCAGCGCCCACCGAATCGTGGCTGCACGACATCGGCCTGCATGAACTCCTCGGCTATGCCGTCCGCCAGGGCCTGTTCCGCACGGAGAACCGGTACACCGGCCGGGACCGGCACAGAGACTACTGGTTCCCGGGCGCCCGGCGCCTGCCCGATGCCCTGCACGGCGTCGGCCCGGAGATCTGCCGTGCAACTACCCTCGAACTGGGGTGGGCGCCGTTCGTCGAGATCCAGATGGTCCACGCCATTTCCCGGGCCAACGGCCTGCCCCTCGCCGCAGGACCGCTGGACCCCCGCATCCCCGCCTTCATGCAGGACCTCGACCGGCGCGAGGCCATTTCCCAGGCCGACATCCTGGACAACGCGTACCGCCTCGCCGACCACGCCCTGCCGGTGCCGGATCCCGGCGACGGGGACCGGCCCAGGACCAGCACCTCCGCCCGCGCGCAGGCGGCGCTCGCATCCCCGGCCCGGCCAGCCCCGGCCGACCATCCTGGCGCAGCACCGCCCGCCACCGCTCCCCCTCCTGCGGCACCGCCAGGCAACGCCCGGTGAGCGGTGACGATCAGCAGCGGGACCGCCGAGTGGCGGTCGCGCCCCGCTACGTCGCAGGCTGGAACTCGAACTACCACCAGCAGCTGCGGCATCTGCGGGAGCAGCACGGCTGGTCCCTGGCTCTGCAGAACCGCGGCGAGGATGCCCGGAGCCCGTGCTCGACCGCGCGGGTCTTCGACTTCCGGTGGGCCACCCGCGGTCCGGCCCTGACCATAGAGGTGACCGCCGACGATCACAGCCCGCTGTGGAAGGCGGCCATCAGCCGCAACACCCCGGGCGAGATCCTCCTGCCCGTCCTGACCGCTGTGGCCACCGCCGTGCGCGACGAACCGGCCGGTCACCACGGCCGGCCACGCCCCTGCACCATCGCCCCCGACGCCTGGGAACCCCTGCCGGGTTGGCGGCTCTCCCACGCCGACGGCTCCTCCTGGATCCACGAAGCCCCGGACTCCCTCGCCTGCCTCGTGGTGCGTTCCACCGCCTCCGGCCGCTCCGACCAGGAGGCCGGATACAGCCTTCACGGCGGTCCCGGAGACAGCCCTCGCAACTGGACGGCCCGGTTCTCGCCCACGACCCCGCCCCGGATCGTCGCGGCGATGTACCAGGCCGTCGCCGCCCCCGAGCCACTGGTCCGCTTCCCCGAGGACGTGCCCCCGCACCACTGGCCCTACGCGGTCGTCACCGCGCTCGCACCGCCCGAACCGGCCCGCTCCGCTGCCGCAGCCCTGCGCAGCAAGGCACCACCGCCGCGCCCCGCCGTGGCCACCACCGCAGCCGGTAGCCCTCCGCCCAAAGCGCGGCACCGGACCCGTTGAGCGACAAGGAGACCCGCAATCCCCAGCATGTACCGCGCCATCCAGGCCGCCGTGGCCATCGCCGTGGTCGAAGACGCCGTCCGAGGAATCCAGCGGGCCATGGACGACTGGGACGGCGTCAACGACTCGTTCTGCGACGACAGCGGCGCCATCGTCGACAGCGAGGGCTGGGGCACCCGCATCGTCGAACGCGACCTCGCCGCCTACCAGCACTTCACCCAGATCCTCGCGTACGGTGCCGCCTTCCTCTTCCACATTCGCCCCGCGACCGAAGCCTCCGCGCAGGCCGACCTCCTGAAGCACGGCAGACGCGAGCTGTTCGGCGCCTATGCCTCGGCCCACGCGACCATTCGCGACAACTCGCACCTCCATCGCTCCTTGTCCCGCGAGGAGACCGCCGCGGAGGTGTGGCACGAGATGACCGTGTGGGCCTCCCACGCACCCACCATGATCCGCGCCTACCGCCAGGCCGCCTCCGCGCGGGCCCTCGCCGCGCACCCGACAGCGACACGGGCAACAGCCGGCCCGCCGACCGTCGCTCCCTCTCCCCGGCCGGCCTCCGGCACACCGACGACACCGCCCTCCAGGAGGCTCCCCTGACCGATCCGGCCCACGACCCGTCCTCCCCGCACCACCCGTTGAACGCCTCGCGGGAGTACCACGTCGCCCCGCGCCACCTCGCCCCCGGCGCGGGCATACCCGACACCGCGCTGCAGCGCCTCACCACCGCCCGGTGGCTCCACGGCGGCGACGACGTCGCCAACGTCTACCTCGCCAGTCCCGACCTGCGCATCCGCTTCGGATTCCTCCCCGAGCCGCCGGGCCCGCTGTGGAAGGCCACCGCAGCCAACGACCCGTTCCACGGCGAGGCCGCCTGGCTCGTCACGATGAGCGACCACACGCCGGCCGAGATCGTGGCCGACTTCGCCAGCACTCTCGCCGGCGTACACGCAGAAGGCCCTGCGGCCTACCTGACGGACAACCATCCGGTCGCCTTCGGCGAGACCCTGCTCGCCGCGGGCTGGAGCACCGTCGAGGACGAGCGGCTTCCCCACGCGTTCTCGCAGTCCCCCGACGGCTACGCCGAGGTCCACCACATCCCCGGCGACCTGGACCGTGCGAGCGAACTGACGGGAACGAGCGCCCGCTGGATCGTCAACGGCGGTACGGACGAGCACCGCTGGTGGATCACCGCGTCATCCGCCACCCCGACGCGCTTGGTCGCCGGCCTCTACGGCGCCGTCGTGAACCCGGCCCCGGTCCGCCGCGAGGGCAGCGATCTCAGGCACCTTCCGGCGTGCGCCACCGTGACCCCGGTCGCTCCCGTACGCGGCAGCAGCCGTGCACTGGCAGCCCACGCCGGCTCCCCCCTGATCCGCTCGGCACAACCCTCCGCCTCGGCCCAGTCCGGCCCAGCCTTCGTCCGCGGCGGGATCCGACCGGCGTTCTCGCGGTAGGTGAACCGGGCGTCCTGGAGACGGACACGATCGCAGTACTCCGACGACTCTCGCCTCCACGCCGATCAGGGGACCGACCTCCGCCCGGGGCGTCGTCCCGGTGGATCACAGCAGGGAGAGGGTGTCGAGCTTCCACTCGTCGATCAGGCAGTCCCCCGCTTCGAGGCCGGACCGCGCAGCGGTGAGGTCCCAGAACATCGAGGTCGAGAAGCTGCCGGCGACCACCACATCACCTTGCAGATCCTCCAGCCCGTCGCCCCGTGAATCGCTTCGTGTCAAGGACGCCGACAGGTTGCCCTCGAAGACTCCGCGGACGGTGAACTCCACGAACCGGCCTTCCCGCCGGAAGTCGAGCGATTCCACGTCGACGACGAACCAGTCGCTCACGGGCGGGCCGGCGCAGAACGGGTTGTCCTCGTGCAGGGACTGCAGGTCCTTCACGACGCGTGTGTCGACCTCGCGCAGCAGTTGCACGACGGGCCCCCGCAGGGCGGCGCCGAGATCTGCCTCGCAGACGCCAGCGAGCAGGGCTTTGGCTGTGCGGCCCCGCTCGTCGAGGGAGACGTTGACTCCTTGCTCGGAGCCGTACGTGTCGACCTCGAGCTCCAGATGCTCGAACGACAGGTGGTCCGCCGACCCGCCGGCCATCGCCAGGATCTGGACGATTGCGGGGGCGAGTTCCAAGAACTCCGCACGGGCCTCCCGCCGGCTCAGGTCCGTCGTGATGACCTGCAGCAGGTGCTCGGCGACCTTGCCGGACCGGCCGAGCCCCTCCACGCGTGCGACGACGGCAGGACGGTACTTGGCCGCCCTGTCCAGCTGGATCAGGACGACCGGCGAGTCGGAGGTGGTGTTGGCCTTGCCGGCCGGCCCGTTGCAGGGGACGCAGATCGGCGCGAGGTTGTGCGGGTCGTGCAGGTCGAAGCTGTCCCGCAGGCCGAAGTGCCGCTTGAGGTGGCGCAGTCGGTCGTCGGAGACATCCTTCGCGATGATGTGGTCGATCTGGCAGCTGTCGAACTCCACCGGTTTCCTGCACAAGTAGCACTTGCGCTTCCACGCCTCCCACAGCGCGAGCCTCAGCGCCGAGTTGTCGCCCGGGCCGCAACGAACGCTGCTCGCCCTTCGCATCAGGCGTTCCCTTCCCTCGGTCGGACCGGCCCCCGTTGTACCGCAGCCCGCCCACAATCGCCGCTGCTTTCGGCCGACGCCGCACCCGGCGGACGGCGCCGTCACGTGCCGCCTCGAAGCGCGGCAACTGCCGACGCCCGATGCGCACTTGGTGTTCGCCTGGGGCAGACACGATCGACTACGCAAAGCCCCTGAACCCAAGGAAACATGGATGTCTCCCCGCAAACAGGAAGGCAACCACGTGACCGTGGCGTTCACCGCCCCGACCGTTCCCGGCCTCAAGCCGGGCGGTCCGGTCGAGCACCGGACCTGGCTGGTCGGACCCGGCAGCCCGTACCTGATCTCCGACGTCCTCGCGGCCAGAGGCTGGAGCTGGGTCATCGATCCGCGCGGCAGCCTCCACGCGGCCAGCCCCGACACCGGCGTCTACCTCGGCTACGCGCCCGACGACCCGAACGCCGACACCTGGACCATCGCTGTCACCGGCACGGCCCGCGACGCCGGGTGGAAGGCGACCTTCGACCGCGAAGCCCCGGTCGAGCTGGTCATCGACCTGATCACGGCGCTGTACGACCGCCCCACCCGCTGAGCCTCGCCAAGGAGTCCGCCATCACCTCCAGTTCCACCGCACCTGAGGCCGACGTCGCCCGCCACTTCGCCACGGTCCGCTACCTGGCCGTCGTCGGCGCCGTCTCCACCACCGCCACCGCAGCCGTCTGCGCGGTCCTCGACCTCGGGCTCCTGGCCTTCGCGCTCGGCCTGACCTGCGGCCAGCAGATTGCCCTCCAGATCAAGCTCCAGCGGCTCCAGAGCGCCGTGGCGGCCGCGACAACCACCGCCCGGATGCCGCAGCAGCGCGACCCGTCAGACTAGCGGTGCCGGTAAAGGAGACCGCCCGCCCCGTACTCCCGCGCCGACCGCTCCCTCGCCGATCCGGAGCCGCCGTGAAGTCCTCCACTCGCCCGCGCCCGTACAACTTCGCCGTCAGGACGGCCGTGCTCACCTGGGTCTGCGCAAGCGTCGCGACCGCCGTCGCCTGCGCCGCAGTCGTGATGTACGACGCCGTCCAGTACCACTGTGTCGCGTCTTGGGAGTTGACGGTCGTGGCCCTCGCCGTCTTCAGCCTCCGATTCGCCTCGTCCCAATGGGACAAGATCACCGACGCCGATGTCCTGCACCGTCTTCGCCTCGTCAACGGCCCCTGCGGCGCCGGTGACCTCGCCCGCCACCTGGGCCGCCGTCGCGGCCCGGTCCATCTGAGCCTGCGCCGCCTCTCCCAGGCCGGCCTCGTCATTCCGGTCGACTCCGTCGACGGCGTCGTCCGCTATACCTGCTTCTGACCGAAGCCCATCAGCAGAAGCACGTGGGGCCCGCACCGCCGGTTGCGGTGCGGGCCCCACGTGCTTTCGGCGTCAGATCCCCACACCCGCAGTACGTGCAAGGACCCGGCCCGCACGCTTGAGCACCGTGGCCGGCTTCAGCTCCTTCTCCACGCGCAGCAGGTAGCCCACCGGTGAGGAGGCGATCCTGCTGTCGCGTTCGCTGGCAGCGGCCTGGCGGGTGGCGAGGGCGGCGAACGCGATGCCGGTGCCCACGGCCGTTGCCGTCCCTCCTCCGAGAAGCCAGGCGAGTCCGGCCCCTGGTACGGAGACCTCCGGCTTGATCGTGAGCGTGGTGTAGACGGTGTCGAGCTTCAGGCCGTTGATCGCCTTGCGCAGCTTGTCGAGGGGCAGGGCGAGGTGGTGGTCGAACGCTCCCTGGAGGTGCAGTTCGAAGGCGGCACGGTCGGTAACCTCGTGGGTGGCTCCGATCACGTCGGCGGTCGCCGCCTCGACGGCCGCGGAGAACGCGGCAAATTCGTCGGCATACTGAGTCCGCAGACGGACGATCTTGTCTGCGGGGACGTGGCGCAGATCGGCCGGGAGGACGCACCGCACGGCCATCATGGCCATCCTGGTCTGTGCCGTCTCGCGGCCGATGGCTGGCACGGCGCGCCCCAAGAGCGTGTCGGCGACGCGTTCCGCGCTCCAGTCGCCGGTGGCGAGGGTGGCGTCCAGTTGGTCGGTGACCGGGGCGAACGCCGTCCGGCGCGCCAGTTCCTCGGTGATCGCGCACTTGTACGCCCAGGCGAAGGCTGGGTCCACGACGACCCACGACACCTGTTGGTGCCCGACCGTCTGCCGCCAGTCCCGGTAGGACAGTCCGGCCTCCTGTAGCGCGGCCTCCAGTTCTTCGGGGACCTCCTCGGGGTAGAGGCCGGTCAGGTCCCGGGTGGTCGGTGCGTGTGTCGGGGCCGACTGCCACCGTGAGGTGAACCGGCGGTCCTCCACGGCGAGGCGGGAGCGCAGGGCCTCGGCGTTGTCCCGAACTGCCGCGATGAACGCAGGCGCGACCGCCTCGGCCGCCGCGCGTGGATCCCGGTCTACGAGGAACCCCGAGCCCTCGTTGAGCTCCTTGACGACGGCGCGGTCTCGCACGGGAAATCCCGCCGGCACCACGCGGGCCAGGTTGCGCCAGTACAGCGCCGCCGCCTTCACCCAGGTTTCGTCGCGCAAGTGAACGTACGGGTAGTAGAGCCCGGTCTGCAGCGCCATCGATCGCCTTCCTCTCCCCTGGCCCGACCAACCGTGATCAAGGCCCCATCGAATGGTAAGCAGGCGCCCTGATCTCTCGTGCTGCTCTGATGTCCCGTAGACGCAAGAGGCGAGAAGGTAGTCGGCGTGGACTCGCAGCCAGAGATCTGCGGAAGGATTGCAGGACAGCACCCTCCGAGCTGGGCGCAGGTCAGCACAACCCCGTTCCTGTTGCCTACACAGTCCGTCACCGATGGCCCAGCCACCACAGCGAACCGCTGACGGCCGCCGCCCCCGCCGCCGACGACGCGCCCCTTAGCGCACTGACGCCGGCCATCCGCAGGTACCGCCGCCATCGAATTCTAGCTGCTTTACGGCGCTCCCCATGCTCGCTACGGACGCGCCCCGCGCTCATAGAGTCTGTTGCCATCTCCTGCCCCTCCTGCGCGCGTTGGCGCCACCCGCCGGTTGTTCCGGTCTCGTGGCTTCATCGAAGCAAGTGGCGTTCCGCCCAAACCAGGAGAACCTCGGGGGGTTCTACGGCGGGCGGACACTACACCGGGCCGCAGTCGACCGTCTGGTGTTCACCACAGCCGGGCCGAAGCGCACGCGGCGGCACTACGTTCGGCCCATGGCCAGAACTTCCCCGAGCCCCGCCGACCGACGGCTGATCGACCTCGCGGCGCAGCACGGCGTCGAGGTTTCGGCGCGCCATCTCGAACGCTGGCGTGGCCGTCCAAACCCGCTGCTCCCTGCTCACCACCGGCACTACCCCGGCCGCCCCTCGGGTGGCAGCTCCTCAACGGCGGACGAGCAGGTGGTGGCGCTGGTGGTCTGGCTCGCCCGGAACCGCCGCCGGGGGGCGGACCGCAGCCATCTCGCTCTAAGAGGTCCTAACAAAGGCGTTGGACGTGGCGGTGAGTGATCAGGCAGGCGGCGAGGCCGAGGAAGGCCTCGTGCATGTCGTCGCGCCGTTC
>NZ_JBEPAA010000032.1:0-93846 GCF_040298365.1 Kitasatospora sp. NPDC001603 | reverse complement strand
CACGTGCCCGTCCCTGGATATGGGGCCGTCCAGCTCCGCCAATCCGACAACTACGACGCCGCTACGTATACCTGCTTTGAGGAACGTAGCACTAGAAGTTCACGGACGGCGGCGCCCCGGCCCTGTCGGCCGACTGACGCGGGGTTGCCGGCCTGCGCGTCGCCCGTTCGGGAACTAGCTTTCAGGTGCCGGCCGTTGGTCGGTCGGAACACGGTGCGGGGAGCGTCGTGCAACTGGGGGTCACGGGTCGATGGTCATGGCGTTCGCTCTCACGTTGCCCGGTTTGGCGCTGGCGGTGGTGCTGTTCGCGCTAGCCTCGACGGCGTTTCGACAGCTGGCCAGTTCGAGGCTGGTTCCGGCTCGGCTCCGACGACGGCTGAGCCGAGCCGGCGGCGCGCCTTCGGTGTCCACCGTGGCCATGGACGTCTTCACCGGCTCGGTGAACACCGGCAAGGCGACTGAGCTGGAGGAACGCTCTGCCGAGGCTATGCGCCGCGATGAGGAGGGCGACGCCGCACCGCCCCGCTCGACCATCGATCTACACTCGGGCCGCGCCGTCATCGTGCTCCCGAAGCAGCCGACTGGCACCGGCCGAAAGCCCGGCGGACGGAATTGACCGCCTCGACCCTCACGCCTTCACTCCGATGAGAGTCGTGCGAGTCGATGGTCCCCCGTGCCCGACCGGCGGCGGCCGACCGGCCGACTGCTCCCCGCGCCCGTCACAGTCCCCGCTCGCAGGTCTCGGCCGCCCAGATCGTGACCCGTCTACGGCGGCGGCTGACCCCCGCGGACGCGGGGAGGACGGCCGCATCGCGATCATCAGGCTGTGGTCGGGTTGGTTCCGGCGGTCGCGCCAGCGTTGTTCGGCGGTTCGGTCTCGAAGTGGGGCGAACAGCCATGGGGCGAGGCGGGGGACGGCAAAGCCAATGCTGCGCAGCGGGTCGGAAGGGGTCCTCCCCGCGGACACCGCCGCGGAGGCCCCGGCGCCGCCGTCCGAATGAATGGGCACGGACCGAACGGTCCTCCCCGCGTCCGCGGGGGTCAGCCCTTCAGCAAGGAACGGACGCGGCACACGGGCGCGGCAGTACGCGAGCTGCGTGGTCCGAACATCTTGCAGGACGAACGCGCCGCGCCGCTGCGGTCGGCAGGCCCGTACAGTCGCCCCGGACCGGGCCACCGCAGCCGCCTTCCGCGGGGCGCTACCACCTGATCCCACCGCGCGGGACCTCCTGGCACGGGCCGTGCCCCCGCCCGACGCACGGCTGGCAGAAGCCGGCCACCGATCCCCGAGAGCGAGCCGTGAATGACCGAACATGTCGCGGGGTCCGAGATCCCCGTAGCCCGCCTGGGCCGCCTGGGCCGGATCGAGGTCCGGGGCGGCCCGCACCCGATCCGCAGACGAGCAAATCCTCGGGCTGTGAGCCACTGACCCGCTGGAAGCGTCCGTCGCCGTTCTGCCAGCTTCCGGGCTTCCGACAGCGGCGACCGACCTCCTCCACGGCCGCCGCCATTCTTCAGGCATTGCCCTCAGCCCCTTTCGGGCCGCCCGCACCCCGGTCGAACTGGCGGGTCGGAGGTCACCGGCCGGGCGGGCCTTCACCGGAGTGCCGAGACTGAAGGTCCTGCACCGAACCGGCGGGAGCAGCCGAACTGGCAGAAGGCCTCTCCGTGTGAACCACGAACCGCTGATCCGGTCAGGCTCCGGTGCGCCAGGAATCGAGTGGGACGCTCGGGCCGCCCTGGAGGTAGCTGAGCAGGGCCGTCTGAGTGGTGGACACGAACTCACGCGGGATGAAGTCGGCGGACACCCAGGCTACCTCGGAGTGCTTTTCGGGCTCCCCGTTGCGGAGGTTGCCTGACCAGGAGTGCGCGGCAAGGACAACGGTCAGGAAGCCGTTGGGGGCCTTGACGCCTCGGGCTCCGTGGATGACGTGCACCAAACGCAGATCATCGGCCGCCCCGAGCAGTCCGACGTCAAGGACCGTTGCAGTACGCCGCGGCCGAAGTCACCGCTGGTACCTCCGGCTGCTTACAGGGTTGCGGCACCGGGTGGGATTGGTCGATCACGTCCGGGCGGCAACTGGTATGCACGTTTGACTTTAGGAGACAAGGGCGCATAGGAGTGTTAGAGGGGCGGCTAGTCGCGTGATGGGGCGCGCGGAGGGGGCACGCCCGACCGGCCTTGCGCCGGGCCTCTTGCACAATCCCTGTCCGTGCGGCTGGATGGTCCCCAATCACGCTCCTCGGTGGTGTCTCCATCGGGTCGCCGTTCCGGCCTTCGCGAAATCCCCTCTACGTCGCGCTTGTTGACTGCAGGGAGTCTCGCCGCTGGTTCTCCGTAGCGGGTTTGGCGCCGCCGTTGCCGGCGGCCTCTGCCCCGGCCTTCCGGCCGTCTCCCGTACGGACCGCTGCCCGATCAGCGTGACCGGTTGCGTCGCGGCTCGCGACGCGGTGGTCGTCCGCGCGGTTCGCGGACGCGCAATTCGAGTGTCGAGTGGTGGTGTCATGTCTGCCCACACCATGTCCGATCCGCCGGAACCGTCCGATCCCTCGGTCCTGTCTGAACCGCCGCCCCTGCCGAATCCGACGGGGATGGTGGTCCTCCGCGGCGGCCCTCCCGGATCTCCGCCGCTGCACCGGATCCCGGAAGCCCAGCCAGCCCCCTCCCGGGTCGTCATCACCTTCTACGGGCGGCACCAGCACTTCGAGCGCACCCGCAGCACCGAGTCCGTGCACGGCGTGCAGCTACCGGTCTTCCAGTGGACCTACAGCACAGCGGTCGCGGAGTAGCGCGGCCGCGGAACGGAGGGACTGAATCATGTCGGCATCGAACGCGGAACCGATCGCGGTGATCGGAATGGGCTGCCGGTTTCCCGGCGGAGTCGAGACCCCCGGCGGGCTGTGGCAGCTCGCAGCCGAGGGCCGGGGGACGGCGGGGCCGGTCCCGCCGTCCCGGTGGGACGCCGGACGCCTGGCCGCCCAGCACGATCCGGGACTCCGGGACCAGGCGTCCCTGGGCTGCTTCCTGGAAGGCGACGTCTGGGCGTGGGAGCCGGAGGCGCTCGCGGTGGCCCCGGCGGAACGCGCCTGGGTGGACCCGCAGTCGCGGGTCATGATGGAGGTCGCCCGGGAGTCGTTGGAGCACGCCGGCATCTCCTTGGACCGGGTACGCGGCTCGCGCACCGGTGTGTACATAGGCACCTATGCGCCGGACAATCTGTTCCGGGCGGCCCGCCCGGTGGAGGACGCGCCGAACAGCCCGTTCCTGTTCGGGAACTTCCCCGCTGGAACGGCCGGTCGGGTCGCCTTCTCGATGGACCTGCGTGGTCCGGTGATGGTGGTCAGCACTCACTGCTCGTCGGGCATGGTCGCGCTGGACACCGCCTGCGGCGCGCTGTCGTTGCGCGAGTGCGACCTCGCCCTGGCCGGTGGGGTGCTGCTGATGCTGTCACCGCTGACCCACTTGATGGAGGCACCGCTGCTGCTGTCTCCGAGCGGAGCCTGTCGGGCCTTCGACGGACGGGCGGACGGGTACGTGCGCGGCGAGGGAGCGGCAGCCGTCGTGTTGAAGCGCCTGGCGGACGCCCGCCGGGACGGCGACCGGGTGCTCGCGGTGATCCGCGGAAGCGCGGTCAACAACGACGGACAGGCCACCCGCCTGACCGCGCCGTCCAGCGAGATGCAGCAGGAGCTGTTCCGGACGGCCGTCGGGCTGGCGGGCGTCGACCCCGGGGAGGTCGGGCTGGTTGAGGCCCATGGGCCCGGGACCGCCGTCGGCGACCCGGTTGAGTACTCCTCGATCCAGGCCGTGTACGGCCGCGACGGCCGGGGCCGGTGCGCGTTGGGCTCGGTGAAGACGAACATCGGGCACACCGAGCCGGTGTCCGGACTCGCCGGACTCATCAAGGCGGTGGAGTGCCTGCGGCGCGGCACGATCCCGCCGAACCGGGACTTCACCGGCTGGAATCCCAGCATCGACCGGGAGCAGCGATCCCGGCTCTTCGTGCCGACCGAGCTGACCCGCTGGCCCGTCCCCGGCAGGGGCCGGCTCGCCGCGGTGTGCTCCTACGGGGTCAGCGGCACCAACGGGCACGTCCTGCTGGAGGCCCCGCCCGCTCCCCGCCGGAGACCGGTCGCCACAGCGGCGGCCGAACCCGCCCCGGGCAAAAGCCTGTTCCTCCTCTCCGCCGCCTCGCGGCCCGCGCTGCTGGGCTCGGCCCGACGCCTGGCCGACTGGGCCGAGGCGGAGGGCGCGTCGGTGCCGGCCGGTCACATCGCGCACACCTTGGCGCTGCGTCGCCGCCACGCGGAGTTCCGGCTGGGCATCGTCGCCGACGGAGTACGCCAAATGGCGGAACATGCAAGGCAGTTCGCCGACGGGTTGGATGCGGCGGGAGTGGTGAGCGGCTCGCCGGTCCTGCCGCCCGGCCACCCCGGACCGGTGTTCGTGTTCACCGGCCAGGGCTCGCAGTACCCGGGCATGTGCCGGGGCCTGCTCACCGGCGAGCCGGCGTTCGCCGCCGCGATCGACGGGCTCGAACCGCTGGTGCGCGCCGAGTCCGGCCTCTCTCTGCGTGAACTCATCCTCCAACCGGAGCAGTTGCAAGGCGTGGACCGGATCCAGCCGGTGCTGTTCGGCGTGCAGGTGGCACTGGCCGCCCTCTGGCGCTCCTGGGGCGTGCAACCCGCCGCGGTTATCGGGCAGTCGCTGGGTGAGGTGGCCGCCGCGGTGGTGGCCGGGGCGCTCACCCCGCGGGACGGCGTCAAGGTGATCTGCCGCCGCTCCCGGATCCTGGCCGGCATCGCCCACGGCGCGATGGCCTCGGTCATGCTCGGCACCGCCGACACCCGCGCCGCCATCGAGGCCGCCGGTGCCGACCGGGTCGACATCGGGGTCGTCACCGCTCCGCGCACCACGGTCGTCTCCGGCGACGCCGAGCAGGTCCTCGCCCTGGTGGCCGGGTGGAACGCGTCGGGCATCCTGGCCCGCCTGGTCGACGTGGACGTTGCCTCACACTCCTACCAGGTGGACCCGGTCGTGGACGAGCTGCGAAACGCCCTGGCCGATGTGGCGGGAACCGTGCCCACGGCAGTGCGCCTCTACTCCACCGTCAGCGACGAGCCGCGCGACCCCGGTCCGCTGGACGCCTCGTACTGGGTGCGCAACCAGCGCGACACCGTCCAGTTCCTGCGCGCGGTGCGCGCCGCGCTCGCCGACGGCTACCGCCTGTTCGTCGAGTGCACCGCCCACCCGCTCGCCACCCGGCCGATCATCGAGGCGTCCACCGAGGCCGGGATCAGCGACGTGGTCGCGGTCGGCTCGCTGCGCCGCCACGCCTCCGACGACGGCGAGGAGTTCCTGACCCACCTGGCCACCGCTCATGCCGCCGGCTACGACGGCATCGACTACGCCACCCGCTACGGCGACGGCCGGCTGGCCGATGTCCCCACCACCTGCTGGAACCGCTCCCGCCACGGCGACACCACCACGCCCTACGCCCTGGTCGCCCCCGGGCTCCCTGCGGCCGCACAGCACCCACTGCTCGGCACCCACGTCCACGACCCGGACCAGCCCGGCAGACATCTCTGGCAGGCGCCGATCAGCCCGGCCCGGCTGCCCTGGCTCGGCGACCACCGGGTGGCCGGGACACCGGTCCTGCCCGGGACCGGCTTCGCCGAGATGCTGCTCGCCGCCGGCTGCGAAGTCCTGCGCAGCGACCGGATCGTGATGAAAGGCCTACGGATCGAGACACCACTGATCCTCGACCCCGAGCCCGAGGTCGTCACCCGGCTCACCGAGCAGGACGGCGTCCTGTCCGGCCAGGTGCTCACCCGTTCTGCCGACGGCGTGGTGGTCCACGCCCGCGCCACCCTCCACCCGACACCCGGCTCCGGAGCCGAGTCCGGAGCCGGACGCGAAAGCGGCCACCCGCACGCACCCGTGGCCGAGGACCGCTCCCCGTCGCTGTCGGCCGGCGGACCCACCGACGAGTGGACGGACCTAACGCCGGACGAGTTGCACCGCCACTTTCGTGAACGTCACCAGGTCTTCCACGGCCCCGCCTTCACGGCCATCGACCGCATCCGGCTGCATCCTGATCACACCCGCGCCGTCGCCGCCCTGCGCACCGCCGACAGCGCCCGGGTCTCCGCCGCCGCGCTGCGGCTCCACCCGGCCCTCGCCGACGAGTTCGTCCAGACCGCGGTCGCCACCTGGCTGGCCTACTGCGCCACCAGTCCGGGACCCGTGGTGGTCGCCGGTTTCGAGGCCGTCCACCTGCACGGCCCCACCGGTCACGCCCGGTTCGCCGACGTCACGCTGGCGCACGCGGACGACCTCGGCTGTACCGCCTCCGGCACGCTCACCGACGCCGACGGCACGGTGGTCGCCACGATCACCGGCCTGCGGCTGGCCAACATCACCCCACGCGAACAGCGCTACGCCGACCGCCTCGCCCATCTCGCCTGGCAGCCCGAGCCCGCGCCACCGCTACCCGCCGCGACCGACCAGCAGTGGCTCGTCCTCTCCCCCGAGCGTGCCTTCTGGGGATCCCGCCTGGCCGCCATGCTCGACGAACGCGCGGGCGGCTGCCGACTGCTCCGGCAGCCCGCGGGCGCCACGCCGGACCCCGGCGTGCTGGCACACGCCCTGGACGGGGCCCGTGAGCCGGTCACTGACGTCCTCCTCGTGCTGGATGCGCCGGACACCGACTCCACGCCGGAGGCCGCCCTCCGTGCCGTCCGGCAGGCCCTCGCCGTCCTTCGGTCGCTCGCCGCCCGCACCGCACCGCCACACCTGTGGGTGGCCTGGCGCGGCGACGAACCGCTTGCCTGCGCGGGCCTGCGCGGCCTGCTGCGCGTGGCCGCCTTCGAGCACCCCGAACTGCGCCCCAGCAGTCTGCTGCTCTCGAACGACACCCCGCTGGACCACGTCCTCGCCGACCTGCTGGCCGACGCTCCCGTGGTCGAGGTCCTCTGGCGCCGGCACCACCGCTCCGTCGCGCGGATCCGCACCGGCCCCGACCCCGTCGCAACCACCCGCGCCGAGCGGCAGGTCATCCGCACCGACGGCAGCTACCTGGTCACCGGCGGGCTGGGCGGCCTCGGCCTGCTCACCGCGCGCCGCTTCGCCGAACGCGGTGCCCGCGGGCTGGTCCTGGTCGGACGCTCCGCGCCCAGCGCTGCCACCCGGCGCGCGCTCGACGCCCTGCGCGCGGCTGGTGACACCGTGATCGAGACGCTCAGGGGCGATGCCGCCGATCCGGGAACGATCCACCGGGCAGTTGGACTCGCACACACGGCAGGCAAGTTGCGTGGGGTGGTGCACGCTGCCGGGGTGGTCGAGGACGCCGTCCTCGCCCGGATCGACGCCGCCCTCCTGGACCGCGTGTGGCGCGGCAAGGCCGAGGGCGCCTGGGCGCTGCACCGCCACCTGCGCGAGGTGGACCTGGACTTCTTCGCCGTCTACTCCTCTGTCGCCGCGCTGCTCGGATCCCCCGGCCAGGGCGCCTACGCGGCCGCCAACGCCTATGTGGACGCCCTCGTCGCCCACCGCCGAGCCCAGGGCCTGCCCGCCACGGGCATCCACTGGGGCGCCTGGTCAGAGGTCGGACGCGGACAGCACCTCGCGCGGCGCGGGTTCGTGATGATCAGTCCCCAGGACGGGATGGACGCGCTCGAACGCATCCTGACCGAGGGCCACCACCAGGTCGCGTACTCCCCGATCGACCTGGCCCGGTGGACGGCCTCCTACCCCGCCGTACGCTCCTCCGCCCTCCTGGCCGACCTCCTCACCGGGGCGAGTGCCAACGAACCGGACGCCTCGCCCGTCCTCGACGAGCTCCGCTCGGCGGCCACCTCCTCCGGCCGCCACCGCATCCTCACCGACCTCGTCGTCCGCCAGGTCCACGAACTACTCGGCGCCACCGGCCGCCACATCGGCCCGCACACCAGTCTGGTGCTCCTCGGCCTCGACTCGCTGGGCGCAGTCCAGCTTCAACAGCGCCTCACCCGCACCCTGCACACCACGATCGCCCCCGGCGTCATCTGGACCAAGCCCACGGCGGCGTCCCTCGCCCATTGGCTGCTGGACGCCATGGCCCTCGACGACGCCCCGTCGGGCTCGACCACCTGACAGGGCCGACATCGGGGCGCACGGACGAACGCGCCCGGGCGCCCCTGAGGCCCGCCCCCGTCAGCCTGCCCGAATGCCCCACCGAACGACACAGGAAGAGTTCCCATGGCCTCACATCCCGAACGTCCACTGCCGGAGGGCTTCCTGACCCTCGAAGGGCAACAGCGCTTCCTCGACGTCTTCCTACCGGTCCGCAACCAGGTGCTCCGCGAGTTCTACCACGGGCCCCGTACCGGCAACCGATCCCCTCGGACAGCAGCCCCCGCGTGGCGGGCGGCGATCCGCCTGCTGGGAACACGCACCGACGAGACCGTCCCCGAGCTGTACCGGCTGTACTACAACCGGCTCTTCGCCGCGATCTGGCTGGCGCTGAACTGGGGGCCCTACACCCCCGCGATCCGTGAGCTCCCGGACCCGCTCCAGCGCATCCACCTCTCCCAGGTCAACTCCGTGGACACCTGCTGGCGGCCCGCCGTGGTGAGCGTTCCCCCCGGCGGCCTCCTGGTCGAGGTCGGCACCGGACTCAGCGACGGCTGGGCCCGGCTCGCCCTCCTGATGCCGCAGGTCCGGATCCTGTCGATCACCATCGAACGGGACCAGGCGGAGATCGGGCGCCGCATCGCCCGCGAACTCGGTCTCGACGACCGGGTCCGGTTCAGGGTGGGCGACATCTTCTCCCTCGGGACCACTGGGGACCTGGCCGGCGAGGCCGACGCCGTCACCGCCATGGGCGTCATCCCGCACTTCCCCCCGCCCCGCAAGGCGGAAGGCCTCCATGCGATGGCTGCCATGCTCAAGCCCGGCAGCCCGCTCCTGATCTTCGACGCCTACCGGACCCGGCCGTTCTCCCCCTTCATGCGGCGAGCGCTCATCAGCTCCCTCAGCTGGTACCCGAGCGGCGCGGACTTCCGCACCGCCCTCGACGAGGCCGGCCTCCGCCCGCTGCGCTTCGACGTCCACCCGCCGGCGCACTGCCTCCCCTTCGCGGACGACACCCGCGCGACGGCCGCCCTGCGCGAGGAGTTCGGCCCCCTCATCGCCTGGCTCTTCCCGAGGATCGTCAGCGGCTTCATGAAGGGCCTGCTCAAACCGCAGGAGTCGGTCTACCTCTCGGCCGTCCGGAAGTGAGCCGCCGCAGCGTCCCCACCGTCGTGCGCAACCACAGGAGGTGTCCGACCATGGACGGATCCCGATCGGCGAGTGCGGCCGACGGACGGACCCGGGAGCATGCCTCCGCCACCGGGCGGCGGCGGTGTGCCCCGGTCACGGCGTGGGCCGTGACCGGGGCAGTGCTCCTGACCGCGGAAGCATGGGTGATGGGCCGTTGGGCCATCGGCAGTGCCCGGTGGATTCCTGCCGGCGCGTACGGGCTCGGCCCCGCCCGCGCCCGGATCCTGGACGCCTATCAGCTCCTCAGCATCGCGGGGGTGGTCGGCAGCACGGCCTGGTCCGCCTGGTACAGCCTGCGGCAACGGGCCCTCGCCGTCGAGACCATGGTGCTCATCGGATTCCTGTCGGCCTTCTGGCTGATGCCGGTCGTCAACTACCACGGCCAGGTGGCCGCCTACAGCAAGCACCTGATCGCGACCGACGACTGGGGCGCCTACCTCCCCGGATGGCACGGGCCCTCACCCGCCAACCACCCCCAGCCGCTCTTCGTCGGATGGTTCGCCCTCGCCGAGGCCGTGATGTGGGCCCTCCCCACCCTCTGGGTCCTCGGTCGCGCCGAACGCCGCCGACCCGGGCTGTCCACAGCCCGGCTGACCCTGATCGCTTTCACCACGGCCATGGCCGTCGAAGTGGTGCTGGAACCCGTCATGGTCTTCAGCGGTGCGTATGTCTACGCCCAGGCCGTCCCTCAGCTGACCGTCTTCGGTGGGCACTGGTACCAGGTCCCCGTCTACGCGATGGTCATCGCGGCGACGGTGTACGGCGTCCTGCCCGCGCTGCTCTGCCACCACCACCGGCACCGACCCCGCGGAGCGTCCGTCCTCCGCGGGCTGGCAGCACTGCCACCGCGGGCCCGCACCTGGACGGCGCTGCTGGCGGTGGTCGGCGTCACGCAGACCGCCTTCCTGGTACTGGCCGCCGGCTACGCCCTGATACCGGCACTCGCCGGTGCGGACGCGGTCGAGCTCCCCCCGCACCTCCGGTAGCCCCGGACGCCGAGGGTGAGGAGCCGAGGGTGAGGAGAGAAACGCCCATGAGAACCGCCTCAAGACACGCCGTCGTCATCGGGGGAGGCTTCGCCGGCCTCCTCGCCGCCCGGGCGCTCAGCGACACCTTCGCCCGGGTCACGGTGATCGAACGCGACCCGCAGCCACGCCCGGACGGGCACCGGCGGGGCGCACCCCAGACACCCCATCCCCACGGGCTGCTCCAGCGCGGGGCCACCACGATCGAGGCGCTCCTGCCCGGCATCGGCGACGAGCTCCGCGCCCGGGGAGCCGCGCTCTTCGACTTCGGGGAGGGCGCCCGCATCCTCTTCCCCGCCGGCTGGGCCCCCGTCGGGCCCACCGGTGTCGGGCATCTGGCCTGCAGCCGTGCCCTACTCGAAGGCACGATCCGGGAGCGGGTGACCGGCCTGCCCGCCGTCGACCTGGTCGCCGCGACCGCCAGCGCCGTGCTGTGGACCGGGCACCGGGCCACCGGGGTGAGGGACAGCTCAGGACGAACCTTCCCGGCGGACCTGGTGGTCGACGCGTCCGGGCGCACCACGCGCCTGGCCGGATGGCTCGACCAGGGAGGCTTTCCCTCACCACCCGTCACCCGTGTCCTGGCCGGCCTCTCCTACGTCACCCGCCGGTTCCAGGGCACCCCCGCCGCCGAGTGGCACATGTCCGCGGAAGCTACCTACGCACCGACGATCCGGCGGGGCGGCCTCGTCCAGGTCATCGAAGGGCAGCAGACCCTGGTCACCCTCATCGGGGCGAACGGTACCCGCCCGCCGCATGACCAGGACGGCTTCCGCGCCCACGCCGCCGCCCTGCGCAATCCCCACCTGCTGGAATCCATCGACCGTGGAACACCAGTCGGCAAGCCGCACCGCTACGGCGGACTGGACAACCGCTGGAACGGCTACCACCGCGCGCCCCGGTGGCCGGACAACGTCATCGCCCTGGGCGACTCCGTCGCCGCCCTCAACCCGATCTACGGACACGGCCTGACCGTCTGCGCCCTCCAAGCCCTCGCCCTGCGCGACCTGCTGCGGCACGGCCCGCTACCGGGCTTCGCCGGGAACTTCCAGCGCGAGGCCGCCGGCATCGTCCGCGTGCCCTGGCTGCTGGCCGCCCTATCGGACACCGCCTGGCACACAGAGCGGCGGCCCCTCGGCATGCACACCGCCACCCTGGCGCTGCGCCGGGTCCTCGACCTCGTCCCGAGCCACCCTGAGATCTATCGGGACCTCGTCGCCGTCCAGAACCTGCTGGCCCACCCCGTCATCCTGGCCCCCGCCACCCTCACCCGTCGGCCCCGAACGTGACACGACATCCGACCGAAGCTAGCTTGCTCCCGGGAAGACCTCTCCGCCGACGGCAGGACGCCCGTCGGTCATGGCCCGGGGCTTGCGTCTCCTCTGTACTCGCACCTTTCACGCCGATATCATCCAATTACCGGATGGTCGGTATTGCTCTGCGTGTGCGGTCAGGACGGCAAGGTGATCGACTGGGCGTGGTGGAAGACGTTCCCGTCATCCCAGGTCTTCTTGACCCTCTGCAGTCGGGCGTAGTTCTGCTTGTAGTAGAGCCGCTGGTAGGCCGGGTGTTTCTGGTCGGCCGTTCCGAGGTCGACGTCGGGGTAGTTCACATAGGCGCCGTCGGTGTCCGTGTCGATCTCCGGGATGCCGTTGGTGGCCATGTAGACCGCTTGGTAGAGCCCGCCGAGGTAGGCCAGGTGCGCGGCGTCCTGCGCGGGGTCGGTCCAGTAGGTCTGGTACTGGAGCTTCATCACGGAGTCGCGCTGGGGGATCGCGGCTTCGGCGGGCTGGTGCTCGTTGATCCGGCAGCCGTAGGAGTCGATCTGGACCAGCGTCTGGGTGAGATCCACGCCGGGGACGGTTTTGGTCAGCCACTCCCAGAAGGCGTCGATGTGCGTGGGGGTGAAGCGCCGCCGGTGGTAGGCGGACTTGTACTTGCCGCGCTGATTGGCCCCGGAGGGGTTCAGCGTCATGGTGGCCTGGAACCACGGCATCTGTCGGCGCTTGTCCGGATACGGCAGGAGCACGCCCCCGGCTGCGTAGCTCTGGACCACGGCCCTGCTCGTCAGCCCGGCCTCCATCGCGGCCAGGAACTCCTCCAGCGGCGCCGGATCGTCCTCGTCCCACTGGCTGAGCAGGACGACGTTCCCGTTCGTCCGGTGGGTGAGCTTGAGGATCGCGAAGAGGCCCCGGTAGACCGTCTCCTTCGGACCGCTGTGCTCGGCGAAGAAGGATCCGAAGTTCTCCACGAGGCGGCGGAAGTCCTCCGGGTGCTTGAGCAGGTCCGCCCAGGACCAGGCCACGCTGCTCAGCCAGACCCGTGGCGGCGGCTTGGGGAGGCGGGCGAAGTGGTAGCGCAGGACGACGCCGAAGTTTCCGCCGCCCCCACCGGTGTGCGCCCAGAAGAGGTCGCTCTCCGGCGAGGTCACGGGGTCGTCCCGGTGGGCCGTGGTCAGCTCCACCGTGCCGCCGCGGACCGTGACCACGTCCACCTGGACGAGGTGGTCGACGGTCAGCCCGTCTCTTCGGGAGAGCAGCCCGTACCCGCCGCCGCTGACGTGACCGCCCGCCCCGACCGAGTAGCACGACCCCGCGGGCAGCGTGACGCCGTACGTCCGGAACAGGCTGGTGTAGACGTCCCAGTTGGTCGCGCCGCCCTCGACGCAGTAGGTGGGGGCGCCGAACTTGTCCCGCGCCGCGCGGACACCGCGCAGGGTGCTGAGGTCGAGGATGGCGCCCCCGTCGTTGTCGACGAACCCCTCGTAGCAGTGCCCGCCGCCCCGGATCGTCGGCCGCAGCCCCTTGTCGAGCGCGGTCTTCAGCCCCGCCACCGCGTCCGCGTCGCTCCCCACCAGCCGGATGTAGGCCGGTCTGCTGGACCAGCGCTGGTTGAAGCCCTGACTGAGCGTCTGGAACCGCGGATCACCCGGGAGCACCGACTGCCCGCCGAGGACGCCGGGGGCGCCGGGGGCGCCGGCCGACTCGGCCGCGGCCGGGCCGGCCGTGCCGACCCCCAACGAAACGGCGGAAACCCCGGCGGCCGCCATTCCGGCACTGCCCAGGAACCCGCGGCGAGAGAATTCTTGACTCATGTCAGGACCCACTTTCTCGATTCTGAGAAGCTGGCGTCCGCACGCTAGCACGGGCATTCGCCCATGTGAATACCTGTACGAATTAGTGTGACTGTACGTCCTTTCCCTACCCTCCCGCGAACCCTCCCGATTCGGAGCCATTGTCAGTGGCGCCGGTTAATGTCCCCTCGTCGACCCTGGCCCTCGGGGCGACGGCTCGATCCCGGGCCTCGCACCCCGGGCCGCACGACCCTCGGAGAATGTGATGCGAAATAAGAAAGTCAATATGTGAATGCGCCTCGCGCGGGCGAATTCCGTGCGCTCGGGAACTCGGCGACCCCGCCGGCCGTCATCGGCGAGGTCGGCCCGGTCACCCGTCGGCGTCGTCCGGCCCGCGCAGGGCGGCCACGACCCGGGCCCGGCACAGCCCCGACCCGGCCACGGCTCGCGCGCCTCCGGGAGCCCGGAGGCCCGCCCCGAGTGCGCTCCGAACGGGGCCGGAAGGCGTCCCGGGCCCGCCGAGAACCGGCCACCGGCCCCTGCGGGAGGCGCCCGCGACGCCCGCGGAACAGGCCCCGCCACCCGAAGGGAGCACGATCCGGTGTGGCGTGGCTCACCATCGGGATTTCGATCTGATGATCCGTCAAATTTACTGACAGGGCGTCACATCGATGACGAGCGGGCCCAGTTAGGAGCTGATGGAACGTCAGATTCATTCAGTTCAAGGCCAGTTGAGCAGAGTGTCGGGCAGTACGCCGTTCATCACACGGGGCTACCATCGGTGAGGTTGTCCGCTCCGGCCCCGGAGTGGGGTCACCCGATAGACTGAGTGGTCCCAC
Source organism: Kitasatospora sp. NPDC001603 (assembly GCF_040298365.1). Lineage (NCBI taxonomy): Bacteria > Bacillati > Actinomycetota > Actinomycetes > Kitasatosporales > Streptomycetaceae > Kitasatospora > Kitasatospora sp. NPDC001603. The sequence goes on along the minus strand of NZ_JBEPAA010000032.1, from coordinate 79,605 downwards.
CGCCCCACGGGCCGGACACGGTCGGAACCAGGGGCGAGGACGAGGAGCGCACGGCAGCCATGACCGCTGAACCGAGCCACACAGAACAGACCGCGCGGGCCCCGCAGGCCCTCTTCCCCGGTCGCCCGGCTCCGGCCCCGCGCACCCTGGTCGACATCCTGGACGCCGCCGTCCGCACCCACCCCAACGAGCCGGCCCTGGACGACGGGCACACCGTCCTCGGCTACCGGGCACTCGCCGCCGAGGTCGAGCAGCTGCGCCACCGGCTGAACGGCGCCGGGATCGGCCCCGGTGACCGGGTCGGCGTCCGCGTCCCCTCCGGCACCAACGACCTCTACATCGCCATCCTCGCCGTACTGGCCGCGGGCGCCGCCTACGTCCCGGTGGACGCCGAGGACCCGGACGAGCGCGCCCAGCTCGTCTTCGAGGAGGCCGCCGTGGCCGGCGTGCTCGGGGCGGAGCGCGTCCTGACCCTCACCGGCGACCCGCGGCCCGCCGTCCCCGCGGACACCCGGCCGACCCCCGCCGACGACGCCTGGATCATCTTCACCTCCGGCTCGACCGGCCGGCCGAAGGGCGTCGCCGTCACCCACCGCAACGCCGCCGCGTTCGTCGACGCCGAGGCCGCCCTCTTCCTCCAGGAGGAGCCGATCGGCCCGGGCGACCGCGTGATGGCCGGCCTCTCCGTCGCCTTCGACGCCTCCTGCGAGGAGATGTGGCTGGCCTGGCGCTACGGCGCCTGCCTGGTGCCCGTCCCCCGCTCGCAGGTGCGCAGCGGCGCCGATCTCGGCCCGTGGCTCGCCGAGCAGGAGATCACCGTCGTCTCCACCGTCCCGACGCTGGCCGCGCTCTGGCCCGCCGAGGCGCTGAACGAGGTCCGGCTGCTGATCTTCGGCGGCGAGGCCTGCCCGCCCGAGCTGGTGCAGCGCCTGGTCACCGAGGGCCGCGAGGTGTGGAACACCTACGGCCCGACCGAGGCGACCGTGGTGGCCTGCGCCGCGCTGCTCACCGGCGACGGTCCGGTCCGGATCGGCCTGCCGCTGGACGGCTGGGACCTCGCCGTGGTCGACGAGGCCGGCGAGCCGGTCGCCGCGGGCGGCACCGGCCAGCTGGTGATCGGCGGCGTCGGTCTGGCCCGTTACCTGGACCCGGTCAAGGACGCCGAGAAGTACGCGCCACTGCCCTCGCTCGGCTGGGACCGCGCCTACCGCAGCGGCGACCTCGTCGAGGCCGACCCCGAGGGCCTGCTCTTCCTCGGCCGCAGCGACGAGCAGATCAAGCTCGGCGGCCGCCGGATCGAGCTCGGCGAGGTCGACGCCGCGCTGCAGGCCCTGCCGGGCGTCGCCGGTGCGGCCGCCGCCGTGCGGACCGCCCGCGGCGGCAACCAGCTGCTGGTCGGCTACCTGGTCACCAAGGACGGCTGGGACCGGGAGGCCTCGGTCGAGCGGCTGCGCGCCGAGCTGCCCGCGGCCCTGGTGCCCCTGCTGGCCTCCGTGGAGTCCCTGCCCACCCGCACGTCGGGCAAGGTCGACCGCAACGCGCTGCCCTGGCCGCTGCCCGACCTGGAGACCGCCGGGCCCACCGAGCAGCTCTACGGCACCGAGGCCTGGCTGGCCGAGCAGTGGACCGAGATCCTCGGCGTGCCGGTCGGCGGCCCGCGCGAGGACTTCTTCGCCATCGGCGGCGGCAGCCTGGCCGCCGCCCGGCTCACCACCCTGCTGCGCGCCCGCTACCCGAGCGCCGCCGTGCTGGACATCTACCAGCAGCCGACGCTGCGCAAGCTCGCCCGCCATCTGGAACGGTCGGTGGCGGACAGCGGCGAGACCCGCACCGTCGCCCTGGTACCGACCAGGGCCAAGCTGCTCCAGCTGCTCCTGCTGATCCCGCTCTTCACGGTGGTCGGCCTGCGCTGGACGGTCGCCCTGCTCACCCTCGGCAATGTGCTCGCCTGGTTCGGCGACTACCCCTGGGCACCGACCGCCTCGTGGTGGGTGGTCGGCGCGGGCGCGCTGGCGCTGTTCTCCCCGGCCGGCCGGCTCGCCATCGCGGCCGGCGGCGCCCGGCTGCTGCTGCGCGGCCTGCGGCCCGGCAGCTACCCGCGCGGCGGCAGCGCCCATCTTCGGCTCTGGACCGCCGAGCGGCTGGCCGAGGTCAGTGGCGCGACCTCGCTCTCCGGAGCCTGGCTGACCCGCTACGCGCGGGCGCTCGGCGCCAAGGTCGGCCCGGAGGTGGACCTGCACTCGATGCCGCCGGTCACCGGGATGCTCAAGCTGGGCCGGGGCTGCGCCGTCGAGGCCGAGGTCGACCTCTGCGGCTACTGGCTGGACGGCGACCGGCTGGAGGTCGGCCAGGTCAAGGTCGGCTCGGGGGCCGTGGTCGGCACCCGCTCGACCCTGCTGCCCGGCGCCCGGGTCGGCAAGCGGTCGCACGTGGTGGCCGGTTCCAGCGTCACCGGGCACGTGCCGACCGGCCAGCGCTGGGGCGGCGCGCCCGCCGCCAAGCTGGGCCGGGCCGAGCGGACCTGGCCGAAGGACCGGCCGGCCCGCCAGGCGCGCTGGGCGGCGCTCTTCGGCGCGAGCGGCACGGCGCTCAGCCTGTTGCCGGTGCTGCCCGCCCTCGCCGGGCTCGTGGTGCTCTCCCGCTTCGTCCAGCCCGGCCAGGACCTCGGTGCCGCACTCGGGGGCGCCCTGCTCGGCCTCCTCCCGGCCACCCTGGCCTACGGCCTGGTGTACGCGGCGCAGCTGGTCGCGGCCGTGCGGCTGCTGAGCATCGGGCTGGCCCCGGGCGTGCACCCGCTGCACGGCCGGATCGGCTGGCAGGCCTGGACGGTCACCCAGCTGATGGACCAGGCCCGCGAGATCCTGTTCCCGCTGTACGCGGGTCTGGTCACGCCGCTGTGGCTGCGGGCGCTGGGGATGAAGGTCGGCCGGGGCGCCGAGGTGTCCACCGTGCTGGCGCTGCCGAGCCTGACCACGGTCGGGGACGGCGCGTTCCTGGCGGACGACACCCTGATCGCCCCGTACGAGCTGGGCGGCGGGTGGCTGCGGCTCGGTGAGGCGAAGGTCGGTGAGCGGGCGTTCCTCGGCAACTCGGGGATGACCGCTCCCGGGCGGGCCGTCCCGGCGCGCGGGCTGGTGGGTGTGCTGTCGGCGACGCCGAAGAAGGCCAAGAAGGGCAGCTCCTACCTGGGCATGCCGCCGATGCGGCTGCCGCGCTCGGCCGACCAGGCCGACCAGAGCCTCACCTACGAGCCGCCGGCCCGGCTGCTCTGGGCCCGCGGGCTGGTGGAGGTGGCCCGGCTGCTGCCGGTGCTGGCCTCCGGCGCGCTCGGTGCGCTGACCCTCGCGTCGCTCTCCTGGCTGTCGGCGAACTGGTCCCCGGTGGCGGCGGCGCTGCTCTCCGGGCTGGTGCTGCTCGCGGCGGGCGGGGCGGCCTGCGTGGTCGCGGTGGCCGCGAAGTGGCTGCTGGTCGGGCGGTTCCGGGCGGTCGAGCACCCGCTCTGGAGCGGCTTCGTCTGGCGCAACGAGCTCGCGGACACCTTCGTCGAGGTCCTGGCGGTGCCGTGGCTGGTGGGCGCGGTCCCGGGCACGCCGGTCCTGAACGTCTGGCTGCGGGCGCTCGGCGCGCGGGTCGGGCGGGGTGTCTGGTGCGAGAGCTACTGGCTGCCGGAGGCGGACCTGGTCACCCTCGGTGACGGGGTGACCATCAACCGGGGCTGCGTGGTGCAGACCCACCTCTTCCACGACCGGATCATGCGGATGGATACTGTCATCCTCCGCGAGGGCGCCACCCTGGGCCCGGGCGGCATCGTGCTGCCCGGCAGTACGGTGGGCGCACGCAGCACCCTGGGCCCGGCCTCGCTGGTGATGCGCGCCGAGTCCGTCCCCGCCGACACGCGGTGGCTGGGCAACCCGATCGAGGTGTGGCAGGCCACCTCGTGACCGCCGCCCCCTCCGACCCGCCCGCCACCTCCACGTCCCCCAGTTCGCAGGGAGCGCACGACCCGGTGAAACCCCGCCCGGTGAACCACCAGCACGCCTCGGCGGCCCGCGCCGCCGCCCCGGACCCGTACTTCCCGAACAGCGGGGACACCCGCTACCGGGTGCACCGCTACGAGCTCGCCCTGGACTACCGCCCCGGGCCCAACCGGCTGGGCGGCACCGCGCGGCTCAGCGCGGTCGCCGGGACGGCGCTGCCCGAGTTCGCGCTCGACCTCGCCGAGTTCCGGATCGGCCGGGTCCTGGTGGACGGCAAGGCCGCCCGGTACACCCACCGGGCCGGCAAGCTGCGGGTGCGGCCGGTCAAGGCGCTCGCGGCCGGCGCCGCGTTCACGGTCGAGGTGCACTACACCGGGAACCCGCGGCCGGTGCGCAGCCCGTGGGGCGGCCTCGGCTGGGAGGAGCTGACCGACGGCGCGCTGGTCGCCAGCCAGCCCGTCGGGGCCCCGTCCTGGTTCCCGTGCAACGACCGGCCCGCCGACAAGGCGACCTACCAGATAGCGGTGACCACGCCGTCCGCGTACACCGTGGTGGTCGGCGGCCGGCTGCTCACCCGTACCACGCACGCCTCCAGCACGACCTGGGTGTACGAGCAGAGCGCACCGACCTCGACGTACCTGGTGACGGTCTCGATCGGCCAGTACCGGCCGGTCGTGCTCGCCGAGCGCCCGGCCGTCCGGCAGACCGGGTACGTGCCCGAGCGGGTGGCCGGCGACTTCGCGGTGGACTTCGGGCGGCAGCCGCGGATGACCGCGTACTTCGAGGAGATCTTCGGCCCCTACCCGTTCGGCGAGTACACGGTGGTCGTCGCCGACGAGGAGCTGGACGTCCCGGTGGAGGCGCAGGGCGTCGCCACCTTCGGCACCAACCACCTCGGCGGGGGCTGGGAGCGGGAGCGGCTGATCGCCCACGAGCTGGCCCACCAGTGGTTCGGCAACAGCGTGTCGATCGCCGACTGGAGCCACATCTGGCTCAACGAGGGCTTCGCCAAGTACGCGGAGTGGCTCTGGTCCGAGCGGGCCGGCGGCCCGTCGGCCACCACGCACGCGGCGGCCGCGCACGCCGTGCTGGCCGGCCTCCCCCAGGACCTCAGGCTGGCCGACCCGGGCCGGAAGCTGATGTTCGACGACCGGCTCTACCAGCGCGGCGGCCTGACCGTCCACGCGCTCAGGCTCACACTCGGCGACGCCGCGTTCTTCCCGATGCTCCGGGAGTGGGCCACCGCCCACCGGCACGGCGTGGTCGGCACCGCCGACCTGCGCGCCCACGCGGGGCGCTACGCCGATCACTCGCTGGAGCCCCTGTTCACCGCGTGGCTGGACCGCCCGGAGCTCCCGCCGCTGCGGGGGCTGAGCGGGCCGACCGGCCCGCCGCGGCCGGGCTACTGACGGTCCGGCCCGGACCCCTCGCGGTGAGGGGCCCGGGCCGGACCGCCGGCCGGGTGTCAGCCCGTGAAGCCGGCCGTGATGGAGGTGAACTGCCAGTCGTTCTGGGCGATGCCGGAGCAGGTCTCCTGCAGGCCGCCGCCCGCGCAGCCGCGGTCGCGGTTCACCGACCAGAAGGCCAGCCGGGCGATGTGGTGGCTGTTGGCCCAGTCGCGGACCGCGGTCCAGTTCTGGACGGTGGTGACCTCGTTGTTGTCGCTGAGGCCGTTCATGCCGGAGATGCCGACGTGCGCGTAGGCGGTGGCGTCGTCCCAGCCGAAGGTGGACCTGAGCTTGGCCTTCAGGCCCTCCGCCGCACTCACGGTGGCGGCGTACATGTCGGTGGAGGCGTTGCCGAAGTCGAACGGCATGATGGTGAAGACGTCGATGTCCGCGCCGAGCGCCTTGGCCTGCTCGATCAGCCGGTTCCCGTAGGAGGTCGGGCCGGTGGTGCCGGTACCGAAGGTCAGGATGGTGCGCAGGCCGGGGTTGTTCTGCTTGACGATCTTGAGCGCGCCGAGGATGCGGTCCTGGACGACGGTGTTCTCGAACTCGTCGGTGTTCTCGATGTCGACGTCGATCGCCTTCAGACCGTAGGCGTCGATCACCTTCTGGTAGGCGCCGGCGAGATCGGCGGTGGTGGCGCAGTTGGGACCGAGCTTGTTGCCGCTCCACCCGCCGATGGACGGGACGACGTCGCCGCCGGCCGCGCGGACGGCCTTGATGGTGGCCTGGTCGACCCCGTTCAGCAGCGGCCGCTGGCTGTCCCAGGTGGGGTTGCAGCCGTTCTGGGCGAGGACGAAGGCCAGGGTGAACCACTTCACGCCGGTGGCGTTCATGACGGTCGTGGGGGCCGGCGGGTTGCCCCAGCCGTTGTAGAGGTAGGGCGCGGCCTGCTTGAACCCGGTCGGGGTGCCGCCGCCGCCCGGGTCGGTGGTGACCACGAGGGCGGCGGAGGAGCCGGAGGTGTTGCCGGCCGCGTCGCGGGCCTTGACGGTGAAGCTGTACGCGGTGGCGGGGGTCAGCCCGTCGACGGTCGCGCCGGTGCCGGCCGTGGTGGCGACCTTGGTGGCGCCCTGGTAGACGTCGTAGCCGGTCACGCCGACGTTGTCGGTGGCGGCGTCCCACGCGAGAGTGACGCCGGTGGCGGACTTGCCGGTGCTGCGCAGGTTGCCTGGGGACGTGGGTGCCTGGGTGTCGCCCGGGGTGCCGCCGCCCGGGCCGTCCAGGCTCAGGTCGTCGGCGTAGTAGGTGCCCTGGCCGTACCAGCCGTTGACATAGACCTCCGCGCTGGTCTGCGTGGCGCCGGTGGTGAAGGAGACGCTCAGCCGGGTGTAGTCGGCGGCCGAGGTCCAGGCGGAGCCGGCGCCGGTGACACCGAGGTAGACATAGCTGCCGCGGACCCAGCCGGACAGCGAGTACGTGGTGTTGGGCTGGACGGCGACGGTCTGCGTGCACTTGGCGTTGTCGCTCGCGGAGGCGGCGCCCGCCAGCGCCTTGCCGCCGCCGTGCACGGGGGTGGAGACCACCGAGCCGAGTCCGCCGGTGCAGGACCAGCCGGACAGGGTGCCGGTCTCGAAGCCGGGGTTGCCGAGTTGGTTCGCCGCGTGGGCGGCGGTGGGGGCGGTGAACGCGGCGGCGGCCGCGAGCAGGGCTGCCGCGCCGACGGCGGGCAGTCGGGTGCGCTTGAGCACCGAGGACCTCCAGTGGGGGTGTGGGGGTGGAGGTGCGGGGAGGAGCCCAAAATGGACTGGACCAATTCATGCTGTCAAGTACCGTCCGGCGAGCGGACGGTGAGCGACGGGTGAACGGGGCCGAGAGCGGTCCCGAGCGCGGCAAGGGCCAGGAGGGCGAGGGCCACGAGGGCAACCGCAGTGACTGCCCGTAGCCAGGCTCTCCCCAGGCTTCCCATCGCCGGAGGCCGGCTGTCCCAGGCCGGCTGTCCTCGGCCGGCTGTCACCGGCCGGCCCCGGAGGCGGTCGTGCCGTGCGAGCCGGCTTGTCATGATCGAGCCGAGGCTACTCCGCGTCGACCGGTAACCGACTGATCGTCACCACCGCCGCGTGTTGGCGGCTCCGGCCCGGGGCGGGCCGCCGCGAGCGGCGCGGCGGGCCCTCGGCGGGACTCCCCCGGCCGGCCCGGAAAGGAGGTGGAGGACCGTGGACGACCGACGTAGGTTGAAGGAGCCGTCCGGCCCCGCCGACGGCATCCGGCGACGGTCGACCCCCGGCCCCGGTCCGCGTTCCAGCCGCTGCACCGAATGATTCAGAGGATCAGATGACCGACCAGTACGACGAGCTCCTCCCCACGACCCGCCGCGCGCTGCTGCACCGGATCGCGGTCGCCCAGGCCGAGGGCCGCACGCCCTCCCTGGTCGCCGCGGTGGTCCGGGACGGCAGACTGGTCTGGAGCGGAGCGCGCAGCATGATCGACGGTCATGCGCCCACCGTCGACGTGCAGTACCGGATCGGCTCGCTCACCAAGACCTTCGTCGCCGTCCTGGTGCTCCGGCTGCGCGACGAGGGCCTGCTCGACCTCGCCGACCCGCTGGAGCGCCACCTGCCCGGCACCCCGGCCGACGGCGCCACCGTCGCCCAACTGCTCGCCCACTCGGCCGGCCTCGCCTCCGAGACCCCGGCGCCCTGGTGGGAGCGGACCGACGGCACGCTGCGCCCCGAGCTCGCCGACCTCCTGGAGGGCGACAACCCGCGCAAGCACCCGGCGGGGCGGCTCCACCACTACTCCAACCCCGGCTACGCCCTGCTCGGCGCGCTGGTCGAGCGCCTGCGCGGCGAGCCGTGGCACGAGGTGCTGCACCGCGAGGTCCTGGCGCCGCTCGGGATGGACCGCACCACCCTGCTGCCCGAGCACCCGCACGCCGGCGGCTTCGCCGTCCACCCCTGGGCCGACGTCATGCTGCCCGAACCGCTGACCGAGACCGGGCTGATGGCACCGGCCGGGCAGCTCTGGTCGACCGTCGCCGACCTGGCCCGCTGGGCCGCCTTCCTGACCGCCGGCGACCCGAAGGTGCTGGCCGCCGAGAGCCTCGCCGAGATGCGCGTACCCGCCGTCGGCCCGGGCGGCGAGAACTGGTCCGGCGGGTACGGGCTCGGGCTGCAACTGCTGCGCCACCAGGACCGCGTGCTCTACGGCCACACCGGTTCGATGCCCGGCTTCACCGCCGGCCTCTGGATCAGCGAGGCGGACGGTCTGGCGGCGATCGCGGTCGCCAACGCGACCAGCGGCGGCGACACCCCGCGGGTCGCGGCGGAGCTGATCTCCCTCACCGCCCAGCACGAACCCCGGCTGCCAGAGCCCTGGCGCCCGCTGTCCTCCCTCGACGAGGACCTGCTCGCGCTCACCGGCCCCTGGTACTGGGGCGCCGCCGGCCACACCCTGCGGCTGAAGGCCGACCGCGTCCTGGAACTGGCCCCGCTCACCGGCGGCACCCGCAGCTCCCGGTTCCGCGCCGAGCCGGACGGCACCTGGACGGGGCTGGACCACTACTACGCGGGCGAGACGCTGCGGGTCGTCCGCGCCGCCGACGGCTCGGTCAGCCACCTGGACGTCGGCTCCTTCGTCTTCACCCGCCGGCCCTACGGTCCGGCCGAGGCCGTGCCCGGCGGGGTCGACCCGGCCGGCTGGCAGGCCTTCTGAGGCGTCGGGCCTCCCCCGGCCCGGGTGTGTCGCCGCCGCGGGGCTCCGGCCCGCCGTAACGGGCGCCCGGTGCGGCGCGGCGGGCCTACGCCGCGCCGCCGCGGGGCTCCGACGCTTCGGCGTCGGGGGCCCGCGCTCCGGCCGGGGAACCAGGCGGACGGGCCAGGCGCAGGAGGTGGGTCGTGCGCAGCGCGTGCGACGCGAGCAGCGTGCCGACGACCGTGCACGGCGCCAGCGCGGCGTCCGTCGCGCCGCTCTCCCACCCGAGGAAGGCGCCGACCGCCAGGAACGGGACGACCCCCGTCACGGGGGCGACCACCATCGCGAAGGCGAGGGTGCTCCGCCTGCGGTCCTCCTCCCAGCACCGGTCGGCGGTGATCTGCAGGGCGCCGGCCATCGCCACCACCAGCATCCACCAGGGCGAGGTGGCCAGTCCGACCAGCCTGGCGAGCAGGTGGAGGAGGAGCAGTACGACCGCGAGCTGGGCCTGCACCCGCAGGATGTCCCGCAGCTCCGCGGCGATCTCCCGCCGCCGCGCCGAGCCCGGTTTCCACCCCATGGAGCGGAGCATACGGTGGCGCCCGCACACCGAACAGGTGTCCGGCAGACAGTGAGTGGCCCCATTCAGCAGGTGCACATCCAAGCTCTGCCGAACGGCAACGTGGACGCCAGCCGACACGGAGAAACATACGGATACCGGTTCGCACGCCCCACGACCGAGAGTGCGGGCCGGTGCCACGGCGATCCGTGGCCGCCGTCGTCCGTGCCGCCCTGGAGGGTCTGCCATGACCACCGTCCCCGCGTACGCTCCGCCCACCGTCGCCCCCGGCCACAGCTCGGTACTCCCCATCCCGCTGCCGGCGCACCAGACCGTCGGCCAGCCGGTCACCGTCCGTCCGGTCCCCGCCCCGGCCGTACCCGCCCCGGCCGCTCCCGTGCCCGCCCTCGCGGCCCCGGCGCTCTCCGCACCGGCCCTGTCCGCACCGGCCCTCCTCGGCAAGGTGCCGGCGCCCGCCTACACCGTCGCGCTCGCCCGCGACGAGGCCGACGTGCGCGCCGCCCAGCTGCTGCGCCACCAGGTCTTCGCCGCCGAACTCGGTGCCCGGCTGCACAGCCCCGTGGCGGGGCTGGACGTCGACCCGTTCGACGCGTTCTGCGACCACCTGCTGGTGCGCGAGGGCGAGGACGGCCCCGTGGTGGGGACCTACCGGCTGCTGCGCCCGGCGGCCGCCCGACGGGCCGGACGGCTCTACTCCGACGACGAGTTCGACCTGCGCAACCTGGCCCCGCTCCGCGACGGCCTGGTGGAGCTGGGCCGCTCCTGCATCCACCCGGACCACCGGGGCAACGGCGCGGTCATCAACCTGATGTGGGGCGGCATCGCCCGCTACCTCGCCGACACCGGCAACACCTGGGTCGGCGGCTGCTGCTCGATCCCGCTGGACGACGGCGGCGCGACGGCGGCGCGGGTCTGGGACACCGTCAGCGCCAAGTACCTCGCCCCCGAGGAGTACCGGGTCGCCCCGCACCGGCCGTGGGACCCCACCGGCCTGCCCCGCGCCGAGCGGGCCGCGCTGCCGGCACTGCTCCGCGGGTACCTGCGGCTGGGCGCCTGGGTCTGCGGCGCGCCCGCCCACGACCCGGACTTCGCCACCGCCGACCTCTACGTGCTGCTGTCCCTGGAGCGCACCGATCCGCGCTACCTGCGGCACTTCCTCTCCGGGCTCGCTCCGGCGGCGCCGGCCACCGGACCGGCCGCGCCCGGCGGTACGGAACCCTCGCCCGGGCCGCTCTCGTGAGCGTCTGGCTGCCGACCGCCCCCTGCACGCCGGAGACCTGCCTGACCGAGGCCGCCCCCGTGGTGGCGCTCCCCCGGCGGATCCTGCGCCTCGGCGCGTTCCTGGTCGTGCTGGTGGCGGGCCTCGCGCTCACCCCGTCGGTCCGGGCCCTGCCCGGGGGGCCTCGCGACGCGCTGGTCCGGTTCTGGGCACGCACCCTGCTCGGCGCGCTCGGGGTCACCGTCCGGATCGCGCCGCCCCCGGCCTGCGGCGGCGGGGTGCTGGTGGTGGCCAACCACGTCTCGTGGCTGGACATCCCGCTGATCGCGGCCGGCCGGCCCGGCCGCTCGCTGGCCAAGACCGAAGTCCGGCACTGGCCGGTGCTCGGCCCGCTGGTGGCCTGGGGCGGCACCGTCTTCCTCGACCGCGACCGGCTGCGCACCCTCCCCGGCACGGTCGCCGCGGTCACCGAACTGCTGCGCGCGGGACGGCCCGTGGTCGTCTTCCCCGAGGGGTCGACCTGGTGCGGGCGGGAGAGCGGCCGGTTCCGCCCGGCGCTCTTCGAGGCCGCCGTCCAGGCCGGTGCTCCCGTGCAGCCGGTGACGGTCCGCTACCGGCTCGCGGACGGGCGGGCGACCAGCGCGCCGGCCTTCGTCGGCGAGGACGGCCTGCTCGCCTCGATCGCCCGGGTGGTGTCGATCCGTGGACTCGTGGCCGAGGTGACCTTCCTGCCCGCGATCCCGGCACCCGCGGTCCGGACCGGGCAGCCGGCGGACCGGTGGCAGCCGCGCCGGGAGCTGGCCCGTGCCGCCCAGGCGGCCGTGGAGGCGACCGGCCGGTGAGTGCCCGGTGGTGACTGCCCGTTGGTGACTGCCTGTAGTGAGCACCGCTGTGAGTGCCCGCTGTGACTGCCCGCTGGTGAGTCAGACCGGCGGGGTCGGTGCGGCCGGGTGCCCACGGCGGGTGCCCGTCGTGCCCGGCGCCGGCCGGTGATCGACGGGCGGTGGGCCGGGCGGGTAGCCTCACGGCATCCGCCCGTCCACCACGGCTCGCCGCCGTCGACCGCCGTGCCACACCGTCCGACTCCCCTGCGACCGGCAGCCGTTCCACGGGACCGGCCCCCGCCCGCCGCCGAGGTCGGCCGCCGCCACGCCCAGGAGGACTCCCGCCGTGCCCGAGCTGTACCCGATCGGCAAGCCCTACGCGCAAGGACTCCTGGAGGTCGGCGACGGCCAGCGAATCTACTGGGAGGCCTCGGGCAACCCCGCCGGCAAGCCGGCCGTCGTGGTGCACGGCGGGCCGGGCTCCGGCCACAGTCCGAAGAACCGGCGCTCCTTCGACCCCGAGCGCTACCACCTGGTGCTGTTCGACCAGCGCGGGTGCGGACGGAGCCTGCCGCACGCCGCCGACCCGACGACCGGTCTGGAACACAACACCACAGCCCATCTGATCGCCGACATGGAACGGCTCCGCGAACACCTGCGCATCGAGAAGTGGCTGCTGTACGGCGGCTCCTGGGGCTCGACCCTGATCCTCGCCTACGCGCAGACCCACCCCGAGCGGGTCTCGGAGATCGTGATCTGCGGGGTCACCATGACCCGCCCCGAGGAGACCGACTGGCTGTACCGCGGCGTGGGCCGGCTGCTGCCGGGCCCCTGGGAGGCGTTCCGCGAGGGGCTGCCGCCCGCCGAACGGGACGGCGACCTGGTGGCCGCCTACAGCCGGCTGCTGAACAGCCCCGACGAGGCCGTCCGCCGCAAGGCCGCACGGGACTGGGCGACCTGGGAGGACGCGGTGATCGCGCACGAGTCGCTGGGGAAACCGAACGCCTACTCCGACCGCCCGGACGACGCCCTGATGGCGTTCACCCGGATCACCGCGCACTACTTCGCGCACGACGCCTTCCTGGAGGACGGCCGGCTCCTGCGCGACGCCGGACGGCTGGCCGGGATCCCGGGCGTCCTGATCCACGGCCGGCTGGACCTCGGATCGCCGCTGAAGACCGCCTGGGAACTGGCGAAGGCCTGGCCGGAAGCCGAGTTGACGGTCATCCAGGACTCCGGCCACACCGGGAGCCCCGCCATGGGCGAGGCGGTGTTCGCAGCCATCGAACGGTTCGCCGGACCCGCCCGGAACTGACCACGACGGCTGGCTCCGGCCGTCTCGTGCCGGCCGTCTCGTGCCGGCGGCGAGACAGTCCGCCGGCCCGGCCGGGAGTCGGACCTGCGGCGAGACAGAGACGGCCGGCCGTTGCCCGGCCGGGGGCCGCCCGGGCCCGGTCGGCCGTGTGCCCAAGGGCCGCTCCCGGCCGCCCGATCGGGCCCCTACGATACGAGCATGATCGCCTATGCCCCCGCGGCCCTGTTCTTCGTCCTGTGCGGGATCGGGGTGCTCCGTGACCGACGCCGATTCAGCAACGCCGTCCTGCTCGGCATAGCCGTCTCCTTTCTCGCCCTGGCGCTGCTCGCCGAGTTGCGCAAGGCCCCGACACTGGTCGCCGAGGTGGCAGCCGTCGCCATCATCCTGCTGCCGGCGGTCGGAACGCTGGCGCTGGTCGGCTTCCTGATCGCCAACGGCCTGACCATGGTCCGCAAGGAGGGCAGACGGCCGGCCAATCTGCTCTCCCTGCTCGCGGGCCTCGGCATCCTCTCCGTGATCAGCCTGCTCGTCGCCGCCGTGGTGACCCGCTCGTACCGGCTGGGGGTCCTCGCCGGCACCGCCGTGCTGGTGGTCGGTTACATCTCCTTCCTGTTCGTCTGCTTCGTGGGCTACGCCTTCCTGTACGGCCGCCACCGCCCCCGCCGGGACGTCGACTTCGTCGTGGTGCTCGGCTCGGGCCTGATCGGCGGCGACCGGGTGCCGCCGCTGCTGGCGAGCCGGCTGAACCGGGGCCGCGAGGTGTACGAGAAGCAGGCCGCTCGCGGCAACCCACCGGTGCTGATCACCTCGGGCGGCCAGGGACCGGACGAGAAGCTGCCCGAGTCCCACGCGATGGCCGACTACCTCGTGCAGCGCGGCTTCCCCGAGGCACACCTCGTGCGTGAGGAGCGCTCGCGCACGACGGAGGAGAACCTGCTCTTCTCCAGGGCGATCATGGAGCAGGCCAAGCCCGGGTACCGCTGCGTGATCGTCACCAACAACTTCCACGCGTTCCGTGCCGCGCTGACGGCCCGTAAGGCGGGTGTGACCGGGCAGGTCTTCGGCTCCCCCACCGCGGCGTACTACTGGCCGAGCGCGACGATCCGGGAATTCGCCGCCGTCTTCCTCTCCCACAAGCTGATCAACTTCGGCATCTGCGGCTTCCTCGCGCTGTGCGGAGTGCTCGCCGCCGCGCTCTGACGCACCGGACACGCCGTCCTTCCGGGCCCCGGCCGCCAGAACCCGGGGAAACGGCCCGGTGCCCGCCGTGTCATGCCGTCGGACGCCGCGCCAGGACCGCGCAGGTGGTCGTCCCGTGCGCGTACAGCTTGCCGTCCTCCACGCCGACCACCCGTGCCTCCGCCGTCGCGAGGGTACGGCCGACGTGCAGCGCCACGGCCTCGCACCGCAGCTTCCCCGAGTCGGCGAACACCGGGCGCACCATGTGCACGTTGAACTGGGTCGTGGTGTAGGCCGTGCCGGCGGGCAGTCGGCTCATCACGGCGCAGCCGAGCGCCGAGTCGAGCAGGGTGGCGAGGTAGCCGCCGTGAACGGTGTTCATCGGGTTGAAGAGATGCTCGCCGACCTCGCCCTCGAAGACCGCCGTGCCCGGCCCGGCCTCGACCAGTCCGAAGCCCAGGGTGCTGGCGATCGGCGGAGCCTGGATCCGTCCCGCGATCATCTCCTGCAGGATCTCCTCCCCGGTGAGGTGCGGGAACGCGGAGACCGGCGGTCCGGCCTGCCAGTGGTGGGTACGGCTGTGCGACGCCTCGTCCGGCACGGTCTGCTCTCCCTGGAATCCATACGTGGTCATGGGACCAACCTGCCCGCTCCGCCCGTCCGGCTCAACTGCGATTCGCACGACGGAGCGGCTCCGCCCATGGTGACACCGGCCATGACGGGCGCGCCGACAACGGGTGACCGTCACATGTCACCCGACGGCCGGACGCGCCACGCTGCACGGCAGTCCACCGAACTCCGCCCCCACCCAGGAGTCCCCATGGTTCTGCTGCCCGTGCGCGTGTCAACCGCGCCCGCCGTGACCGCCCCGTCCACCGCGCTCGTCCCACCGACCGGATCCGACGTGCCCGGATCCGACGTGCCCGGTACCACTGGGACCGGGACCGCCCGCGCCGTGCCCGTAGCCGGACCGGCCCGCCCGGGCCGGCGGCTCGCGCGCCGCGCCGCGGCTGCGCTGCTCGCGGCGCTGGCACTCGCCTCCACGGCACCGGCCTCCGCCGTCGCGGCCGCCACCCCGGGCCCCGGCCGTACCGCGGCCTCCGCGACTTCTGCCGCGCATGTGGCCGCCCCTGCCGCTTCCACGGCGGGCGGGACCTTCCAACAGGTCACCGGCTTCGGTGGCAACCCCGGGAACCTGGCGATGTTCTCCTACACCCCGGCAGGCCTGCCGACCGGCGCACCGCTGGTGGTCGCGCTGCACGGCTGCACCCAGACAGCCACCGACTACTACCGCAACTCCGGCTGGACCACCCTGGCCGACCGGTACGGCTTCGCGGTCGTCTTCCCGCAGACCGGCAGCGCCAACAACGCCCTCTCCTGCTTCA
The DNA here is from genome assembly GCF_040298365.1 of Kitasatospora sp. NPDC001603. Classification (NCBI taxonomy): domain Bacteria; kingdom Bacillati; phylum Actinomycetota; class Actinomycetes; order Kitasatosporales; family Streptomycetaceae; genus Kitasatospora; species Kitasatospora sp. NPDC001603. Next base: position 64,045 of record NZ_JBEPAA010000032.1, on the reverse strand, counting down.
GCTGGTTCGACGCCGCCAAGGACAGCCGGGGCACGGGTGAGGCCGAATCGGTGTCCGAGATGGTCACCGAAGCCCGGGCCCTGTACGGCTCCGACGGGCGCCGGGTGTTCGTCACGGGCCTCTCGGCCGGCGGCGGTATGGCGGCCGACCTGCTGGCCGACTACCCGGACGTGTTCGCGGGCGGAGCGATCGACTCCGGCCTGCCCGCGCACTGCGCCACCACCCAGGCCGCCGCCTCGGGGTGCCAGAACAACGACCAGCGGCTCACCCCGGCCCAGTGGGGCGACCGAGTCCGCCGGGCGTACCCGGGCCACAGCGGGCCGTGGCCCCGGGTGGCGATCTGGCAGGGCACCGCGGACACCACCGTCAGGCCCGTGAACGGCACCGAGCTGCGGGACCAGTGGACGGATGTGTGGGGCATCGGCCAGAGCGCCTCCGCCACCCGGAACCTGCCGGCTGGGACCACCGAGTCCGTCTACAACGACGCGAGCGGCCGGCCCGCCGTGGCGCTCTACTCCGTCGCGGGGATGGGTCACGGACTCGCGGTCGACCCGGGCCCGGGGGCGGACCAGTGCGGGGCCGGCGGCGCCTACTTCCTCGACACGATCTGCTCCAGCTACTACACCGCGCGGTTCTGGGGCTTGGACGGCGGCGGCCCGGCCACGCCCTCGCTGCCCGCACCGGCGGGCCTGACCGCGACCGCCACCGGCCAGGACTCGATCGCGCTCGGCTGGCAGGCCGTCACCGGCGCCGCGTCGTACGTGCTGTACCGGAACGGAACGCGGGTGGCCGCCCCGGCCGGCACCTCGTACACCGACGGCGGCCTGAACCCCGGGGCCTCGTACACCTACACCGTGGCCGCCGTCGACGCGGCGGGCGCCGTGGGAGCCGGGTCGGCGGCGGTGACGGCGAGCACTCCCGGCGGCGCGCAGCAGTGCTTCACGGACAGCAACTACGACCAGGTGAAGGCGGGCCGTGCGACCCAGGCCGGCGGCCTCACCTACGCCCTCGGCTCGGGGCAGGCCATGGGCCTCTGGAACACCTTCACGATCCACACGCTGAAGGAGACCGGGGCGGGCTACTTCGTCCTCGCCGACGGGCAGTGCTGACCCGCAACCGGCCGCGAGTCGGCCCCGGTACGGGCCCCGATGCGGCCCCCGACTCCGGGCCGGGCCCGCGTGTCCGCGGTGTCCGGCCACCGTGCCACCGCCGGTGTGCCGGCCTCCGCCGAACCCTCTGAGCTTCCTCATCCGTGCTCCTCTCCGGGGCGCAGACCGGCGAACAGGTCGGATTCGGGGAGGACGGTCTCCACCAGGCTCCGGGCCAGGTGGTAGTCCTCCGTCGGCCAGACCTCGCGCTCGATCTCACGCGGGTGTGCCATGAACCCGGTGCCGGGCTGTATCTGGGTGGCGTGCGCGAGCAGGGCGGCGTCGCGTACGGCGAACTGCTCGGCGCAGCGGATCCGGGTGGTGGTGGCGAGGGCGGGCGGGGCGTCGGGCCAGCCGGCCAGCACCTCGCCCATGGCCGAGTCGACGCCGCGCGCCGTCATCGCGTCGTGCATGGTCTGGAACCAGGCCCGGGACAGCGCCAGGTGGTAGTAGAGCTTGGCCACCTGCCAGGGCTCGCCCGCCTCCGGAGAGCGGTCGGGGTCGGCCGCGCCCTCGACCGCCTCGACGGTGACCCGATGGGTCATCACATGGTCGGGGTGCGGGTAACCGCCCGTCTCGTCGTAGGTGACGACGACGTGGGGGCGGAACTCGCGGATCAGCGTGATCAGCGGCTCGGCGGCGACGGCGGGCGGCAGGAGCGCGAAGCAGCCGTCGGGCAGTGGCTCGCCGGGGCCCGGTAGCCCGGAGTCGGTGAAGCCCAGGAAGCGCTGACCGACACCGAGGATCTCGCGTGCGGCGGCCATCTCCTCGCGCCGGATCCGGGCCAGCTCGGCCCTGGTCCCGGGCCGGTCGAGTGCCGGGTTGAGCACCGAGCCGCGCTCGCCGCCGGTGCACGTCGCGACCATGACGTCCACTCCCTGGGCGGCGTAGCGGGCGAGGGTGGCCGCCCCCTTGCTGGACTCGTCGTCGGGGTGGGCATGCACGGTCAGCAGCCGGAGTGCGGAGGGGTGAGTGAACATGCGCGGTTCCTTCGGTCCGAGTGACGTCGAGCAGCGGTCCGGTGGCCCGCCGGGAGCCAACTTAGGTCGGACCCATCAATTGGGTCAAGCCTAATTTATGTACCCGACCCAGTGAATCTGCGCTACGCTCACGCCATGACCGAGGGCACCCCCAACCTGCGCGAGCTCAACAAGCGCCGCACCCGCGAGGCGATCTCGAACGCCGCCACGCGGCTCTTCATCGAGCACGGCTTCGACCGGACGACGATCGCCGAGGTCGCGGTGGCCGCCGGGGTCGCCAAGATGACCGTCACCAACCACTTCCCGCGCAAGGAGGACCTCGTCCTCGACCTGCACCGGGAGATGGTCGCCGCCCAGGCCGAGGCGGTCGCCGAGCGCGCGCCCGGCGAGTCCGCGCTGGCGGCGCTGCGCCGCACCTGCCTCGCCTCGATCGACCGGCACGACCCGGCCCTCGGGTTCGCCGATCCGCCGTTCGCCCGCACCGTCACGGAGAGCCCCGCCCTGCTCGCCCGGCTGCGCGAGATCCACGAGCAGAGCGAGAACGCGCTCACCGCGGCCCTCGCCGAGGCCACCGACTCCCCACCGGGCGACCTCACCGCCAGACTCGCGGCCGGCCTGCTGGCGGCGATCCGCCGCGCGCTCTTCACCGAGGTCTTCCACCGCGTCCTGGCCGGCGAGGAGCACGAGGCGATATCGGCGGCCGTCCGACCGTCCGCCGTCCGGGCCTTCGACCACCTGCGGAGCGCGCTCGACGGGTACGCCGTCCGGCCTACCGACTGACGCGCCGCCACACACCGGGCGCGCCAACGACGGGCATCCCCCGACCGGGCCGCTCGTCGTACAGGCACACCGGCACAGCGGAAAAGCGCAGGTCCCGACACTTGACGAAAGGTTGACTTGTTCACGGCAGAACGTTGGCGGGCCCCGACCCTATGGTCGGCGCATGCCCCCACAGCCCATCGGGCGGACAGCCCTGCCCGTCCTGCCCTACCGCAAACCCACCCCCGGCCGGGACTACTGGGTGCTGGATGACGTGCTACCCGATCCGGACTCGGTCCGCGAACGGTGCCTCGCCCGGGGCGACTGGACGGAGGGGTACCCCTACCGGCCCGAGACATGGCCCGGACTGCGCACCATGCCCGGCCTGGAGCCGGCCGAGCTCGCCCGGGTGGAGGCACTCGTCCGCAGGGCGACCGGTGCCGCCAAGCTCTGGGTCCAGAGCACGCCCGGCGGCGGAACGCTCAACCACAACTGCGTCCAACTGGTCGGCGCCGGCGAGTCGGAATCCCGCCCCCACACCGACTCCCGCGCGCTCTGCCGCTACGCGGCCGTCCTCTACCTCAGCCCCGGTGCCCCTAAGGAGGCCGGCACCAGCTTCTACCGCCAGCAGTTCCCCGGCGGGCGCCTCGGCGGCAACCTCGTCGACGCACCGCACAACAACCTCGTCGAGGCGCTCGGCACGCGCCGCGTCCCGGGTGACGCCTTCACCGAGGACGTCCGCGTCCCCAACCGCTACAACCGGCTCCTGCTGTACCGCGCCAACCTGATCCACAGTGCCACCGGCTACTACGGCATCCCGCTGGAGGAGCGGCGAATGACGGCCGTCTTCTTCTGGATGGCCTGACCCCGGAGCGCCCTGGCACCGGGCCCCCGGAGCACCCGGCCCCGGATCCCTGACGTGAGCCGTCCGTGCAGCAGAACCCCGAAGCGCCGGCCCCGCCGCCCTCCGTGGTTCACGGCACGCCCACCCGGGGAAACAGCGCTCATGGACAGCGACCTCCCGCCGCGCCCGGAGCCCGGCACGGCGACCGGTGCGACCGACGACCCCGGCAACGGCACCCGCAGCGACACCCTCAGCGACGCCCTCAGCGACAGCGGCGACGACACCGACAGCACCAGCGGGACCGACAGCGGCCACGGCGCCACCGGCGGTTCGGTGACCGAGGCCGTACGCCCCGAATGGTCCGGCATCGACCGGATGACGACCCTCGACCTCCTCCGCCTGATGAACGACGAGGACCGCACCGTGGCCGAGGCCGTGGCCACGCAGCTGGAACCGATCGCCGCCGCGGCCGACGCGATCGCCGCCCGGATGGCCCGGGGCGGCCGACTGGTGTACGTGGGGTCGGGAACGGCCGGGCGGCTCGGAGTGCTGGACGCGAGCGAGTGCCCGCCGACCTTCAACACCGCCCCCGGCCAGGTCGTTGGCCTGATCGCGGGCGGTGGCGCAGCGCTATTCCGCGCCGTCGAGGGCGCGGAGGACCGGCCGGACCTCGCCGTCGCCGACCTCGAAGCACTCGCTCCGACGGCCGCCGACTGCGTGGTGGGCATCTCCGCCTCGGGCCGTACGCCGTACACGGTGGCCGCGATCCGACAGGCCCGCGCCGCCGGGGCGCTGACCGTGGGCGTGGCCTGCAACCGGGGGTCCGCCCTGGTGTCGGCGGCCGCGCTGGGCATCGAGGTGGTGACGGGGCCGGAGGTGCTGGCCGGATCCACCCGGCTCAAGGCGGGCACCGCACAGAAGCTCGTCCTGAACCTGCTCTCGACGGCCGTCATGGTCCGCCTCGGCAAGACCTACGGAAATCTGATGGTCGACGTGCGGGCGGGCAATGCCAAGCTTCGCGACCGGGCCCACCGGATCGTGGCCACGGCCACCGGCGCGGACGAGGAGACCGTCCGGAGCGCGCTGGCCGCGACGGGCGGCGAGGCCAAAGACGCCGTCCTGGTCGTGCTCGCCGGAGTGGACGCGCCGACCGCCCGCCGACTGCTCGCCGCCTCGGGCGGCCGACTGCGCGAAGCCCTGGCATCGGCCCGGGCGGTGGACCGACGGGCGGTGGACTGACGGACGGTGGACTGACGGACGGCCTCGGCGGCACGCACTCGTGGCGGCCGCAGAGACGCCGCCCGGAGCACACTGAACCGGCTCGCCCTTCGTCGACGGCGTGCTTGTTCCGCCAGACGGTGTAGCGGCGGATCATGCTTGAACTTGGTGATTATTCTTGATCTCCCGGCGCTCGGGCAGGGTGAACGCCCGTGGCCGCCCGCCCTTGTGCTTCGGGGAGGGTGAGTCGAAGCCGTCGGCGTTGACGTGGTGGATCACGTCGCGAACCCGGTCCGTACCGGTGATCGCGACCTCGGCGAGCTTCGCCACAGGCATACGCGGGGCAGACAGCAGCACCGTCTGTGCCCGCCGCCAGGGCACCACTACCCGGCGCCCCGGTGGACGATCCGCAGCAGCCGGCTGCCCTCGTCATCATCGATCTCGCGGACCTCCACGCGGACGCCGGGTCGCCAACCATGCGGTGCGGGAGGGGGATCCGTGGCGTCGGTCTACAGCTGATCGAAGGTCCAGGTGAGGACCACCTGTCCCGTTTCCGGAACGCCGCCGGCACGGCGGTACGTGGCCAGTGCTGCCGCGTTCTCCTCGTCCGTGATGGTCCACACGCCATAGCAGCCCCGTGCACGGGACAGGTCGGCGAGCGCCGACACCAGGGCCCGGCCGACGCCACGTCCGCGGAAGGACTCGTCCACGCCCAGCTCGTACAGGAACATCTCGGTTCCCTTGTCCGGATGGGTCATCTCGACACCGGTGACGATCCCCGCCGGGACGTCGTCCACATAGGCGATGAGGAGGTGATGGCGCTCGTCCGTCAGGAACCGTTCAGTGGCCTCCCGCCCTGGGGCAGTGTCGAAGAGATGTCCAGCGGCGTAGACCGCCTCGACCTGAGTGACACGACGGATCTCCATTCGAGGATCCTGACACGTTCCGGCATCGGGGGGCGGCCATTTTGCCGCAGAGCGATCCCGACGCCGAACCCGTCTCTACGGCCCCTCGGAACCCCGCCGCTCCGACCTCTGTCGGTACCTCGGGCGATGCGCGCGTTGGAGCGCCCTCGGGCCGCGTGCAGCACGATCTGTGCGTGGAAGCGCAGTTGATGGGGTGTCTTGTGGCCCCAGGCGGCCTTCTTCAGCCGCCGGCGCTCGGTGGCGGTCGGGGGCTACCGGGTACGCAGCGGCAACCGGCGTGAAGGACGGGCCGATCAGTAGAAACGGTCAAGGCGGGCCGCGGCCTGCCTTGACCCGCCGCGGCACGGAGCGGAGGACGCCGCCCGAAAGGCAAGGGCGTTCGGCAGGATGGCCGCCATGGCGAAACCGCCCGACTCCACCAAGACCTTTCTCGCCCAACGGCGCTCCGCCCGCGCCCGCACCGCCTGGCCCCGGCTCACAGCCGTGCACGTCCGTTGCCGCGGCACGTTCGTCTACGTGGACGGCGAGCTGCTCGGCGGCGAGAGGTTCTCTCTCGCTCTCGGGCCGGCCCATGCCTGACTTTGCTGACGGGCGGACCAGTGCCCGCTGCCGAGTCTGTGCGGAGCTCCTCTTGAGGCTTCAGCGCCGAGACCTCATGGGAGGCGGTTCGCTTTCATCAGAATGCGTTCAGCCCGGTGAGTCTGCTGGAGAGTTCCCAGAGCCGGGATGCCGCGTCGGGGTCGGTGGCCCAGGGTTTGACTCCGCCGATGAGCATGTCGTCGGTGGCAGCCGGTTCCGCGATATCGCAGTCCTGGCAGTAGGCCCCTCCGTGGCCGTCGAGCAGAGGTGACGTTGCCGCCCATACGGCTGTGGCCGCGCCTTGCTCCGGGGTTTTGAAACCGTCGGCCGGCTCGCCGTCCGGAGTCACCCACCCCTGCGTGAGCCACTCCTCGCGAGGGATGTGACGCTGCAATGGCGTGAGGATGCTTCCGGGGTGCACCGCGAAGGCGTGCACGCCCCCATCCGTACCGAGGCGGTCGAGGTGCAGGGCGAATAGCGCGTTGGCGGTCTTGGACTGGGCGTAGGCCAGCCAGCGGTCGTAGCCGCTGCGGAAGTGCAGGTCGTCCCAGCGGATGCCGGACAGGAAGTGCCCGGACGAGGCGACGGAAACCACCCGGGCCCCTCCGGCGACCAGGGCCGGGCGAAGACGCTGGGCCAGCGCGAAGTGGCCGAGGTGGTTGACCGCGAAGTGTGCCTCCCACCCCGGGCCGACCCGTGTCTCCGGGCAGGCCATCACGCCCGCGCCGTTGATGAGGACGCCGAGCGGACGGCCGGTCTCCAGGAAGCCGTCGCAGAAGACCCGGACGCTCTCCAGGTCGGCCAGATCGAGTGCGTGCACCTCCGTCCCGGGGACATCGCGCAGAGCGCGTTCTGCGGTGGTGGGGCGGCGGGCGGGGACGACGACGTGTGCTCCGGCCCGGGCGAGCGCCCGCGCGGCCTCCAGACCGAGGCCCGAGTAGCCACCCGTGACCAGCGCGGTCGTGCCGGTCAGGTCGATCCCGGCGAGAACATCGCCGGCCGTGCTGTGGGCACCGAATCCGGTACCGGTCCCGAGCTGCTTTGTGATCATGCTCAAGACGCTAAGACCTAGACCGCGCGCTAGGTCAAGGTACGGTGCAGCGATGAGCGAAGACGCGGGTGGCCTGCCCATCGGAAGAGTCGCCGAGCTGACCGGAATGAGCGTGCACGCGCTGCGGTTCTTCGAGCGCGAGGGCCTGTTCCTGCGCGAGATCCCGCGCACCGGCGGAGGGCAGCGGATCTACGAACAGGCGGACGTGGACTGGCTCGTACTGTGCCGTCGGCTCCGCGACTCGGACATGCCCATCGCCACGATCAAGAGGTTCGCGGAACTGGTCCGGTCGGGCCCCGGCAACGAGCCGGACCGCCTCGCCCTGCTGCGCGAACACGAGCGCGCCGTACGCGCCAGGATCGACGCCCTGATCGCGAGCCTCGACGTCATCCACGGCAAGGTCGTGACGTACGAGCAGCATCTTCGCGGCGGGACAGCCGTCGGGCTCTGGTCGCCGACACTGCCTCGGTAGACTTTCCCGCTGCTCAGGGCGTGAGGCGCACCTCTATCGCAAAGGCGCCTTTCGCGGAATCCCGGATCACGCCAGGGTGACGTGCATGCCGCCCTCCGCCAGGACGTCGAGGGCCTCGGCGAACGGGTTGTACGGCTAGGCCACCCGTCGTCAGGGCGTGGGATAGCGGATTGATACTCGCGCGCGGTCGCGGCGTCTCGCCTCAGCAGGGTTGCGGGGGCTGCGGAGCCGAAGGTGCCACGCAGGCAGTCGTCAAGGTGTCCGGGCAGCCACCGAAGTAGCGCCCGGCCCGTTCACCGCCCCCGCGCCAAGAAGGGCGGGGTGCCAAGGCCGCCGTCGGCGGGACAACCACGATCGCCGACGGCGGCTACCCCGGAACCGGCCTCGTCATCCCGCACCGCCGGCCCCGAGGCAGCGAACTGACCGACTGGCAGGCCGAACACGACCACGGTCACAGACGGGTCCGCGCCCGCGTCGAGCACGCCTTCGCCAGGATGAAGACCTGGACGATCCTGCGCGACCGCCGCCTGAGAGGCGATGGTGTGCGCCACGCGATGCACGGCGTTGCCCGTCTGCACAACCTCGCGCCCACGGGATGACTCCCGCCGCATGCGCGACCTGAAGGTTCCCGGGAGAGGGCTCCCCACCTCGCAGTCTCGGAGGAGAAATCAGGCGAGGCAGAACTCGTTGCCCTCGATGTCCTGCATCGTGATGCACGACTCGTTGACGCCATCGGCGCGCTGCGTCAGCACGTGCTTCGCGCCGAGCGCCATCAGCCGTGCGCATTCGGCCTCGAGTGTGGCCAGGCGCTCGTCGCCCACGAGCCCGGTGCCGGCCCGCACATCGAGATGCACCCGGTTCTTGACGACCTTGCCTTCGGGGACTCGCTGGAAGAGCAGGCGCGGAGCCACACCCGCGGGATCAGTGCACGCGAAGTAGATCGCGTCCTCGGGCGGCAGCGAGCGGAAGCACTCCTCCCACGTGGCGAAGCCTTCCGGGACCGCCGGCATGACGTATCCCAGCACCTCGCACCAGAAGGCGGCGAGGCGCACAGGCTCCGCGCAGTCGAAGGCCACTTGGAACTGCTTGATCGTTGACATGGGCGCACAGTAACAGTGGCTCTGCTCATCTCCGCAGGTCAGGGGGTCCACAGGTGGTCAGGCGGCGGGGTGGACGGCAGCGCCGGGGGTGCGGACTACGGCACGGTAGGCGGCGGGTACGCCACCTACCGGCGGCCGGATGCCGAGGATCGAGCAGGCGATCTCCGCCACCCTGGGTGGGGCGCGCCGCGGTCAATGTCGGGGCCGGCGCGGGTTCGTACGAGTCGGCGACGCTGGAGGTGACGGCGGTCGGGCCGTCGGCGTCGATGCGTGCCCAGCGCCCCGCGCACCTGTCGGCCGCCGTCGATGCCGTCGATGCCGTGGCCGAGAAGCTGCCGTCCGGCGACGACGCGTTCGACGCGGCGATGACCGCCTTCGGCGTGCACCAGTGGAGGGACCTCACGACGGGCCTGCGCGAGGTGCGGCGGGTTGCGCGTGGCCCCCTCGTCGTGTTGACCTGCGACCCCGCTCTCGTCCGGGACCTCTGGCTGTACGAGTACGCGCCGGAGGTGCTGGACACCGAGGCGCGCCGCTACCCGGCGATCGCGGATCTGACCGAGGCTCTCGGCGGACCCGCGTCGGTGCCCGGGTGCCGATACCCGTCGACTGCACCGACGGCTGCAACGAGGCGACCTACGCGCGCCCCGAGATGCTGCTCGACCCCGGTGCTCGACAGGCGTGCTCGGCGTGGAGCTTCGTCGACGAGCAGTCGCGCGAACGGTTCGCCGCGAATCTGCGGGCCGACCTGGACAGCGGAGCAAGGGACACCCGGTTCGGCGCTCGGCGGCAACAACCCTTCCACGAAGGCTCGCTGGTCGTGATCCGGTCCGGCGCGGCCTGATACCGGCGGCGCAGAGCTGAGACGCGCCGCGGCCACTCCCCGGCACGGATCCGGGTACACACAAAGCTCGGCACGGGCAGTGGCGGGCCCCCTCCGCGGTACGCCGAACGGTGGGAAGGCCGCCCGCCACGCGACCGGACCCCGCCCGGGGCTCACCCGGCGGTCACGAGAGACGGACGGCTTCCCGCGCCACCACCTCGCCGAACCGGGGCAGGTCGAGGTCGACCGCCGACCGGTGCTCCGCCTCCGTCAGGGCCGCCATCGCATCCTCGACGAACACCAGCTCGTAGCCGTGGTCGGCGGCTGCCCGAGCGGTCGACTCCACGCCCAGGTTGGTCGCGATGCCGGCGAACACCAGCGTGTCCACGCCGCGCCCCTGGAGCAGGTCGTGCAGCCCGGTGTCCTGGAACCCGCCGATGGTGCGCTTCACCAATACGGCATCGGCCGTCGCCGCCACCTCCGCGACCAGCCCACTGCCGGGCGGCTGCTCGGCGACGTTCGGGCGCTCGACGCGCAGGGCGACGACGGGGGCACCCGCTGCCCGGAAGGCAGCCGCCAGTTCCAGCGACGCCCTGAGCACCTCGGTCCCCGCGTGCGGTGCCAGCGGCAGGGCGACGATCCGGTCCATCAGGTCGACCAGGACGAGCGCCGTCCGGCCGCGATCAAGGGTTCGCATGGCGGATCACGGTAGCGGATCACCGTGGCCGGATGCCTGCTCCTGGGCGGTCGCGCTCCGGAATCCTCGATGAGCACCCACCGCCCGTACTCGACGTCTGCGTCGTGGTCGGTCATCCGCAGGATGTCGGCGGCCTCGCTCAACAGCGGCAGGCCGCGCGACGCCACGACACGAGCCCTGACGAGCGACGGCCGAACAAGGCCGGACAAGATGCCTTCCGACCAGGCAACCGGGCAACTGATCGGACCGCCGCAACGCCGTCCGGCCGCGCCGTCGGACGGCATCCGCCAGGCCGCCGACAAGAGTTGAACGCCAACGCCGTCCTTGACGCCCTCGACGGGTTGTCGATTTCATGGTGTGAACGTCGCCCGGTCCCGAGCATCGACGGCAATGTGGGTGCCTCACGCCCCAAGGGGGTGATGTCCCCACCCCCGTCCGCGACGCACTACCCAGCGACGACACCGCACCGGCCGCCCCACCCCGAGAACACCGGAGCTTCCCCGTACCTGAAGGTGGGAGCGCTCCCGCGCTGCTCATCCCGCCCCACCCCGCCCCGCAAGAGCACAAGAACCATCCGCTCTGCCCCGGCCGGTGCCCACCGGCGGAGGCCCGCCCGGACCGCCGCCGCACTCCTCGGAGAGGAAGACCGACGTGTCCCACCCCCTACGCCGCCTACGCAGGATCGTGACAGCGCTCGCTCTCACCGCGGCCGTGCTCCTGTCGGCCCCACCCGCGCACGCCGCCCCCACCACCCCGACCAGCGCCCCCGCCCCCGCAGCGACCGCAGCGACCACAGCGACGGGAGCGACCGCAGCGACGGGAGCAACCGCAGCGACGGGAGCAACCGGCGCCACCGCCCCGGGCTCCGGCTACTGGCACACCAGCGGGCGCCAACTGCTCGACGAGGCCGGCCGACCCGTCCGGATCGCCGGAGTCAACTGGTTCGGCTTCGAAACAGCCGACCACGTTCCGCACGGCCTCTGGGCCCGCGACTACGGCAGCATGATCGACCAGATGCGCGCCCTCGGCTTCAACACCATCCGCCTGCCCTACAGCGACGACCTCTTCCGGGGCTCCGTACCGACCGGCGTCAACCACTCCGGCGGCATGAACGCCGACCTCCAGGGCCTGACCTCGCTCCAGGTGATGGACCGGATCGTCGACCGGGCCGGATCCGCCGGGCTCAAGGTGATCCTCGACCGCCACCGCCCGGACGCCGGTGGGCAGTCGGCGCTCTGGTACACGAGCGCCGTCCCGGAGAGCACCTGGCTCGCCGACCTCCGGGCGATCGCCGCGCGCTACGCCGGCAACCCCACCGTCATCGGCATCGACCTGCACAACGAGCCGCACGATCCGGCCTGTTGGGGCTGCGGCGACCCGGCGCTCGACTGGCGCCTGGCGGCCGAGCGCGGCGGCGAGGCCGTCCTGGGGGCCAACCCCTCGCTGCTCGTCCTCGTCGAGGGCGTGCAGAGCTTCCAGGGCAGTTCGACCTGGTGGGGCGGGAACCTCCGCGGTGCGGCGGCGTACCCGGTCCGGCTGGGCGTGCCGAACCGCCTCGTCTACTCCGCGCACGAGTACGCCACGAGCGTGGCGCGCCAACCGTGGTTCGACGACCCGGCGTTCCCCGCCAACCTGCCCGCGGTGTGGGACTCCAACTGGGGCTACCTGTTCCGACAGAACATCGCGCCGGTGTGGATCGGCGAGTTCGGCTCCACTCTGCAAGCAGCCGCCGACCGGACCTGGCTGACCGCGCTCACCCAGTACCTGCGGCCCACCGCGCAGGCGGGCGCGGACGCCTTCTCCTGGACGTTCTGGTCCTGGAACCCGAACTCGGGCGACACCGGCGGGATCCTCAAGGACGACTGGACCACCGTGGACACGGTGAAGGACGGCTACCTCACCGCCGTCAAGGCCCCGGGGTTCGCCGCCGGCGGCGGTGCCGGCGACACCCGGTCGCCGACGGCCCCCACCGGTCTCACGGCGACCGCTGTCACCGCCACCTCCGCCACCCTCGGCTGGGCCGCCTCCCAGGACGACACGGGCGTCACCGGCTACGACGTCCACCGGGGCGCCACGCTGGTGGGCACGGTCACGGGCACCACGTACACGGACACCGGCCTCGCCCCGGCGACCGCCTACACCTACACCGTCACCGCCCGGGACGCCGCCGGGAACGTCTCGGCCGCCTCCGGGGCGACGACCGTGACCACCGCGGGGCCTGCCGGCACCACCGGCTGCACGGCCAGTTGGCACACGGACAGCCAGTGGGACAACGGGTTCACCGCGACCGTGACGGTCACCAACACCGGGAGCCGGGCCGGTAGCACCTGGACGGCCGCCTGGGACCGGCCCTCCGGGTGGCAGCCGACCGGTACCTGGAACGCCGCCGTCACCCAGTCGGCGAGCACGGTCACCGCGACCGGCCTGGCGTACAACAGCGCCTTGGCGCCCGGCGCTTCGACGACCTTCGGCCTTCAGGGCAGCGGCCGGCTCGGCGCCTCCCCGCCGGTGCCGACGTGCACCGTCACGCCCTGACGGCAGCAGGGCCTCCGCCCACCCGGCATCACCAGCCACCGGGCACCGGACACCAGACACCAGACACCAGGCCGTACCGCAGACAGCCCACCCAGTCCCACCCGACGCTCGCCGAGGCCCATCACCGACTCATTGCGGGAGCGCTCCCACGCATTTGCGTCGAACGCCTTGACGCCCCCGAGCGTTCATGGGTTGATAGCGGGGAGCCGGAGTCTGACTCCATCTCACCCGCACAGCAGCCGAATTGATGGCCTTCCCGCAGTTCGGCAACTATCCCGGCCCACCCGCCGGAGACCTGCACCGGGATCGCTCTCACCTCTGATGGGAGCGATCCCACTCCGGCGCCCCGGACCGGCGCCCTTACCCCTGGGTCCCCCACCCGAAAGGACTCCCCCATGCCTTCCGGCCACCACAACGGCGGACGCACCCGCCGCAGGCCCGTGCTCCACCGGCTGCGCACCCTCGCCGCCGTCGCGGCGCTCGGCGCCACCAGCCTCCTGCCCGTCGCCACCGCCTCCGCCACCCCCGCCTCAGCCGCTGCGGCGGAGGCCTCAACGTCGGCCGCCCGGGTCGACAACCCCTATGCCGGCGCGGGCGTCTACGTGAACCCCGAGTGGGCCGCGAACGCCGCCGCCGAACCCGGCGGCAGCGCCGTCGCGGGCCAGCCGACCGCCGTCTGGCTCGACCGCATCGCCGCCATCAACGGCACCGCCGGCCACCTGGGCCTGCGCGGACACCTCGACAGCGCCGTCCGGCAGGCGGCGGGCAAGCCCTTCGTCGTCCAGCTCGTCGTCTACGACCTCCCCGGCCGCGACTGCGCCGCCCTCGCCTCCAACGGCGAACTCGGCCCGACCGAGATCGGCCGCTACCGGACCGAGTTCATCGACCCGATCGCCGCCGTGCTGGCCGATCCCGCCTACGCCGGGCTGCGGATCGTCACCACCGTCGAGATCGACTCGCTGCCGAACCTGGTCACCAACGCGGGCGGCACCGCCACCGCCACCCCGCAGTGCGACACCATGAAGGCCAACGGCAACTACGTGAACGGCGTCGGCTACGCACTGGCCAAGCTGGGCGCCGTCCCGAACGTCTACAACTACGTCGATGCCGGCCACCACGGCTGGCTCGGCTGGGACTCCAACCTCGGCCCGGCCGTCGACGTCCTCCGCCAGGCCGCGACGGCCGCCGGCTCCACCACCGCCAACGTGCACGGCTTCATCGTCAACACCGCCAACTACTCGGCCCTGAAGGAGCCCTACTACACCATCGACGACTCGGTGAACGGCACCTCGGTGCGCCAGAGCGCCTGGGTGGACTGGAACCGCTACGTCGACGAGCTCTCCTACGCCCAGGCCTTCCGGCAGAAGGCCGTCAGCGCCGGCTTCGACCCGGCCATCGGCATGCTGATCGACACCTCGCGCAACGGCTGGGGCGGGGCGGCCCGCCCGACCGGGCCGGGCGCCCGAACCAGCGTGGACAGCTACGTGGACGGCGGCCGGACCGACCGGCGGTTCCAGACCGGCAACTGGTGCAACCAGTCCGGGGCCGGCCTCGGCGAGCGTCCGCGGACCGCACCCGAGCCGGGCATCGACGCCTACGTGTGGGTGAAGCCCCCGGGCGAGTCGGACGGCGCCAGCCAGTACGTCCCCAACGACGAGGGGAAGGGCTTCGACCGGATGTGCGACCCGACGTACACGGGCAACGCACGCAACAACTTCCACCTCTCCGGCGCCCTGCCGGGCGCGCCGCTGGCCGGGGCCTGGTTCTCCGCCCAGTTCCAGGAGTTGCTGAAGAACGCCTACCCGCCGGTGACCGGCGGCGGCACCGGCGACACCACGCCGCCGAGCACCCCGGCCGGGCTCCGCTCCACCGCCACCACGGCCGCCACCGTCTCGCTGGCGTGGACGGCCTCGACCGACAACGTCGGGGTCACGGGGTACGACGTCTACCGCAACGGCACGGCGGTCGGGTCCACCACGGGCGCCGGCGGCACCACCTACACCGACGGCGGGCTGACCGCCTCGACCGCCTACCGCTACACCGTGGTCGCACGTGACGCGGCGGGCAACGCCTCGACGGCCTCGGCGGCCCTCACCGTCACCACCGCCGCGGGCAGCGGCGGCGGGAGCTCCGGCTGCACCGCGACCTACCGGGTCGGCAGCGACTGGGGCAGCGGCTTCAACGCCGACGTCGCCGTCACCAACACCGGTACGGCCGCCGCCACGCACTGGAAGGTGACCTGGACCTGGGGCGGTACCCAGCAGGTGAGCAACCTCTGGAACGGCGTCCTCGCGCAGTCCGGCCCGAGCGTGACCGTCACCAACGCCCCGTACAACGGCGCGCTGGCGGCGGGCGCGAGCACCGCCTTCGGGTTCGGCGCCGGTTACTCCGGCGGCAACACCGCGCCCACGCTGAGCTGCACGACGAGCTGACGCCCGACCGGCCCGGTGTCGGCTCCGCCACGACGGCGGGGCCGGCACCGGTGCCGTCCCCAGCGTTCCGGCCGGTCAGCGGTTCCCGCCACACAGGGGGCTCCCGCCAAACAGGGGGCTCCCGCCGCACAGGAGGCTCCCGCCAAGCCGGTACTCCCGCCAGGGACGCGGGCAGGCCCCCGTCAGGCGGAGTCGCGGACCACCAGCTCGGTCGCCAGCACCACCTGCCGGCTGCCCCGGTGCCGCCCGGCGATCTCCTCCAGGAGCAGCCGGGCCATGGTCCGCCCCATCTCCTCGATCGGCTGGCGGACGCTGGTCATCGCCGGTTCGGTGTGCCGGGCCACGATCGAGTCGTCGAACCCGATCACCGCGACCTGCTCCGGAATCCGCCGGCCGGCCGCCCGGAGCACCTGCATGGCCCCGGCGGCCATCACGTCCGAGGCGCAGAACACCGCGTCGAGGTCGGGCCGCCGCTCCAGCAGCGCCCGCATCGCCTGCCGCCCGCCCTCCTCGGTGAAGTCGGCCAGACCGACGAGGTCCTCCTCGTACGTCTGCCCGGCCTCCTCCAGGGCCCGGCGGTAGCCGTCCAGACGGGCCAGCGCCACCTCCATGTCCAGCGGGCCGGTGATGGTGGCCACCCGGCCGCAGCCGCGCCGCAGCAGGTGCCGGACGGCCATCCGCGCACCGCCGGCGTTGTCGGCGTGGACATAGCTGAGGACCTCGTGGTCGTTGCGCCGGCCGGCCAGCACCGACGGGATCTCCAGGCTCTCCAGCAGGCCGGGCAGCGGGTCGTCCCGGTGCACCGCGACGAGCAGCACGCCGTCCACCCGCTGGGCCGACAGGTACGCGGCCAGCCGGTCGCGCTCGCGCTGGTTGCGGACCAGGATCAGCAGCAACTGCATGTCGGTCTCGCTGAGTTCGGCCGCGACGCCGCTGATGATGTCGGAGAAGTAGGGCTCGGAGAAGAGCCTGGTCTCCGCCTCCGGGACGACCAGGGCGACGGCGTCCGTCCGGGAGGTGACCAGGGCCCGCGCCGCCCGGTTCGGCACGTAGCCGAGTTCGGCGATCGCGGCCTGGACCGCCTCCCGGGCCTTGTCGCTCACCCGGGGCGAGCCGTTGACCACCCGGGAGACCGTGCCGCGGCCCACGCCGGCGAGGGCGGCCACCTCCTCCAGGGTCGGCCGTGCCGAGCCCCGTGACCCACTGCCCGACGCGCCGGCCGTCCCACTCGCCGCCTGTGCCATCGTCCACCTCTCCAAGACCTCGCCACGGGGGCCGCCGCGCCGGGCGGGCGCCCCGGAGACCATCCTCCTCCACCGGGACGCGGCGCGGGCGCGAGGGGGCGGGTGCCGGCCCGGTGGGCCGCCCGCCGCAGGACACGTTCCCGCAACGGATGGCGCGATCCGCCTTGACACCCGACCCGATCACCCAGCAACCTTCCCCTAGTGCTTGGGAGCGCTCCCACGACGATGCGCCCACCCTAGCGGCCCGCCGCCACCGGGGCCAGCCTCCGACGCCCGAACGGAGCCGGAGGGGCTGTCCGACACTCGATCAACAAGCTCGCCAGTGAGCCGGGTCGGCCGTCGGATCACTGACTGATCAACCCCGGCCGGGCACCACGCACGCGTCCGCCGAGTACTGCCGGAACCAGAGCCCGACCCGGAACCAAGGGCCCGAGCCGGGACCAAGGGCCCGAGCCGGAACCGGAGAGCCCGAGCCGAAGCCCGAGCGAACCCGCACCCGGCCCCCGGGAGCACCGGCCACCCGGGGAGCACCGGCGACCCGGCCCACCCGGGGAGCACCGGCCACCCGGCCACCCGGCCACCCGGCCACCCGGGAGCACCGGACACCGGCCGCCAGACACCCGCCACACCCACCACGCACAGGCACCGAGGAGAACCCCCATGCGTCCCACCACCCGCGCACGCCGCCGGGCCGTCCCCGTCACCACCGCACTGACCCTCTCGGCCCTCCTGCTCACCGGCTGCGCCGGCGGCTCCGACGCCGATCCCGCCACCGGCGCAGCCGCCGACGGCGGTGGCAAAGTCACGCTCTCCGTCGGCGACTTCGGCACCTTCGGCTACCGCGAAGCCGGCCTGTACGACGAGTACATGGCCGCCCACCCCTCGATCACCATCCGGTACGAGACCGTCCAGGACGGTCAGAAGTACTGGGACGCCCTGGCCACCCACCTGGCCTCCGGCAGCGGCCTCAACGACATCCAGGCCGTCGAGGTCGGCTACATCGCGCAGGCCACCGGCACGCTCGGCGACAAGTTCACCGACCTCTCCAAGGCGGAGGGCGTCCGGGCCGACGCGTGGCTGCCGTGGAAGGCCAAGCAGGCCACCACCGCCAAGGGCGCCCTGATCGGCCTGGGCACCGACATCGGCCCGATGGCCGTCTGCTACCGCAAGGACCTCTTCGAGCAGGCCGGACTGCCGACCGACCGCGAGGCCGTCGGCAAGCTGTGGAGCGGGGACTGGGCGAAGTTCGTCGACGCCGGTAAGCAGTACCAGGCCAAGGCCCCGGCTGGCACCTTCTTCACCGACTCGGCGAGCGGCCTCTTCAACGCGGCCCTCTCCGCGGAGTCCCAGCAGTACTCGGACGCCTCCGGCAAGCTCGTCTACCGGGACAGCCCCGGGGTGAAGAAGGCCTGGACGACCGCCGTGGACGCGTCCCGCGCCGGTATCAGCGCCGGTCTGCGGCAGTTCCACTACGACTGGAACACCGCCTTCAGCAACGCCCGGTTCGCCACCGTGGTCTGCCCGTCCTGGATGACCGGCATCATCAGCAAGTACTCCGGCGACCCGGGCAAGGGCAAGTGGGACATCGCGCAGGCGCCGGTGGCCTCCAACTGGGGCGGCGCCTTCCTCACGGTGCCCAAGGCCGGCAAGCACCAGAAGGAAGCCGCCGCGCTGGCCGCCTGGCTGACCGCGCCCGAGCAGCAGGCCAAGGTCTTCGCCAAGGTCGGCAACCTGCCGTCGACCACCGCGGCACTGGCTCAACCCGCCGTCCAGAACGCCACCTTGGACTACTTCGGCACCACCCCGACCGGGAAGATCTTCGCCGCCACCGCACAGAACATCGCGCCGGCACCGATCGGTGAGCAGGACGGCACGGTCAAGACCGTCATCACGGACAACGGGATCCTCGACATCGAGCAGCACGGCACCGACCCGGCCAAGGCCTGGACCAACGTCACCAAGCTGATCGACGACAAGGTCAACGGCTGAGCGCCACCCCTCCGGCCGTTCCGGTGCCGGGCCCGTCCGCGGCCCGGACCGGCCCGGCCCGCCACCCCTGGAAGGACTCCCCCGTGGCCACCACCCACCGGCCCGCGACGGACAGCGGCCCGCCCCGGCCCGCGCCCGCAGGGCGCCGCTCCGGCCCCGCCGCGCCGCCCCCCAGCTGGCGCTCGCGCCTGCACCGACTCGACCTCAAGGCCTCGCCCTACGCATACATCGCGCCCTTCTTCCTCTGCTTCGCGGCCTTCGGCCTGTTCCCCCTGCTGTGGACCGGCTGGCTCTCGCTGCACCGGGTCGACCTGCTCGACCCGGGGGTGATGGAGTGGCGCGGGCTGGGCAACTACACCCGGCTCTGGGGCACGGAGCAGTTCCGCACCGCGCTGCTCAACACCTTCACCATCGGGGTGCTGTCCACCGTGCCGCAGCTGCTGATGGCGCTCGGGCTGGCGCACCTGCTCAACTACCGGCTGCGCGGCCGCGGCTTCCTGCGGGTGGCGGTCCTGGCGCCCTACGCCACCTCGATCGCGGCGGCGACCCTGGTCTTCGTCCAACTGTTCAACCCCGACTACGGGTTGGTCAACTGGCTGCTCTCACTGGTGGGGGTCGGCCGGACGGACTGGTACGCCGACACCTGGCCCGCCCAGATCGCGGTCGCCACCATCGTCACCTGGCGCTGGACGGGCTACAACGCGCTGATCTACCTGGCCGCGATGCAGGCCGTCCCGAAGGACCTCTACGAGGCCGCGAGCCTGGACGGCGCCTCCCGCTGGCAGCAGTTCACCCGGATCACCGTGCCGTCCATCCGGCCCACCATCCTGTTCACGGTGATCGTCTCGACCATCGGGGCCACCCAGCTGTTCGGCGAGCCGCTGCTCTTCGGCGGCGGTGTCGGGGTCAGCGGCGGATCGGCCCACCAGTTCCAGACCTTGAGCCTCTACATGTACGAACTCGGTTGGCCGAGCCGTCAGTTGGGCCGTGCGTCGGCCGTCGCCTGGACGATGCTGCTGATCCTGTTGCTGATCGGCGCCGTCCAACTGCTGCTCGCCCGCCGGGGCCGTGCCGGACAGGGGCGCTGAGATGACCACCACCCTCGAACCCACCCCGACGGCGAGGCCGTCCACCGCCGGCCGTGCCCCCGGCCGTCTCGCGGCCGCGCTGCGCGCCGTCCGGCGCCGGCTGCGGCCCGGTGCCGGGGAGCAGGACAAGGCCGGGCCGCTGACCTACGCCGTCCTGGTGGCCGCCGCCGTGCTCTCGCTGTTCCCCCTGTACTGGACCTTCGTCGCCGCCTCCTCCACCGGGGAGCGGGTGGCCCAGGCACCGCCGCCGCTGCTGCCCGGCGGATCGCTGTGGACCAACATCACCACCGCCTGGGAGCAGGCCGACCTCGGCCGGGCGCTGCTCAACTCCACGGTCGTGGCGGGCTGCGTCGCACTGAGCACGGTCGCGTTCTCCACCCTGGCCGGGTTCGCCTTCGCCAAGCTGGCGTTCCGCGGCCGGGGCGCCCTGCTGACCGTCGTCGTCGCCACCATGACCATCCCCCCGCAGCTCAGCGTGATCCCGCTCTACCGGATCATCACCGACCTGGGCTGGGGCAACCAGCTGAAGGCCGTCGTACTCCCCTCCCTGGTGGCCGCCTTCGGGGTGTTCTTCATGCGGCAGTACCTCGCCGAGGCGCTGCCGGTGGAGCTGATCGAGGCGGCCCGGGTGGACGGCGCGCACAGTCTGCGGATCGTCTGGCACGTCGTGCTGCCGGTGGCCCGGCCGGCGATGGCCGTGCTGGGAATGCTGGTCTTCGTGCAGTCCTGGAACGACTTCTTCTGGCCCTTCGTCGTCCTGACCCAGCAGAACCCGACCGTCCAGGTCGCGTTGTCCGCCATCGGCGGCGGCAGCGCCTACGAAGTCAACCAGGCGGTCATCATGACCGGCGCCCTGGTCGGCACGCTGCCGCTGCTGCTGCTCTTCGCCGTCCTGGGCCGGCACATCGTCGGGGGCATCACCGCCGGCGCCGTCAAGAGCTGAACCCGCCCCACGCCGCCGTCAAGAGCTGAACCGCCGTCGAGCGCTGACCCCCGCCCCGCCCACCACCTCCGGGAGCATCCCCGCCATGACCTCCACCGTGCCGCCCGCCCGCACCGATGCCGTCCCCGCGGCCCGCACCTCCGCCCGCACCCCCGCCTCCACCCCAGCCGCCCGCACCGCGGCCGAACCCCCCGCCCTGGCCTTCCCGCCCGGCTTCCGCTGGGGCGCCGCCACCGCCGCCTACCAGATCGAGGGCGCCGCCGCCGAGGGCGGCCGGACGCCGTCGATCTGGGACACCTTCAGCCACACCCCCGGCCGGACCGCCGGCGGGCAGACCGGCGACGTGGCGGTCGACCACTACCACCGGTTCCGCGAGGACGTCCGGCTGATGGCCCGGCTCGGCCTCACCTCCTACCGGTTCTCGCTCTCCTGGCCACGGATCCAGCCCACCGGCCGCGGCCCCGCCCTGGAGAGCGGCCTGGACTTCTACCGGGCCCTGGCCGACGAGCTCGCGGAGCACGGCATCCGGCCGGTCGCCACCCTCTACCACTGGGACCTCCCGCAGCACCTGGAGGACGCCGGCGGCTGGCCGGTGCGCGAGAACGCCGAGCGCTTCGCCGAGTACGCGGCCCTCGCGGCGCAGGCCCTGGGCGACCGGATCGACACCTGGGTGACCCTCAACGAACCATGGTGCAGCGCCTTCCTCGGCTACGGCTCCGGCGTCCACGCCCCCGGCCGCACCAGCCCGGCCGACGCGCTCCGCGCCGCCCACCACCTCAACCTCGGGCACGGCCTCGCCGTCGGCGCCCTGCGCGCCGCCCTGCCCTCGACCGCCGAGATCGCCGTCTCGCTCAACCTGCACGCCGTCCGCCCGGTCACCGGCCACCCCGACGACCTCGCCGCGGCCCGGCGCATCGACGCGGTGGGCAACCGGATCTTCACCGGTCCGATGTTCGCCGGCGCCTACCCGGACGACCTGCTGGCCGACACCGCCCACCTGGTCGACTGGGCGGACCTGGTGCGCGACGGCGACCTCGCCGAGATCTCCCGGCCCGTCGACCTGCTCGGGCTGAACTACTACACGCCGACGGTGGTCTCCGCCGCCCGCGACGGCGAGGCCGCGACGGCCCGCCACGACGGCCACGGCGCGAGCCCGCACTCCCCCTGGCCGGGCGCCGACGACGTCACCTTCCACCGCGCGCCCGGCGAACTCACCGCCATGGGGTGGCCGATCGACCCGACCGGCCTCACCGAGCTGCTGACCTCGCTGCACCGGGAGCACGGGCTGCCGCTCCTCGTCACCGAGAACGGCGCGGCCTTCGAGGACGTGGTCGGCCCCGACGGCAGCGTCGACGACCCCCGGCGGATCGCCTACATCCGCGCCCACCTCGCCGCCGTCCACCACGCCCTCGAAGCCGGCGCCGACGTGCGCGGCTACTACCTCTGGTCGCTGCTCGACAACTTCGAGTGGGCCTACGGCTACGCCAAGCGCTTCGGCGCCGTCCACGTCGACTACGACACGCTCGCCCGCACCCCGAAGGCCAGCGCCCACTGGTACGCGGAGGTGATCCGCCGGGGCGGGATCGACTGAGCGAGGGGCCGGGTGCCCCGGGCCTCAGCCGGCCAGCTCGGCGCGCCGCACCAGCGCGACGGCCCGGCCGTCGGCCAGGACGAGTGCGGCGTCCTGGCCGGGCCCGAGCGACTCCCGGGCCTCGGCGAGCGACTGGCCGACGCCGACCGTCGGCAGGGCGGGGCCCAGCAGGGCGGTGACCGGGCCGTCGGGCGCGGCGCGGCCCTCGGTGACCGCTCGCTCGACGGCCGCCGAGGAGAGGGAGCCGAGCACCTCGGTGGCGCTGACCCCGTACGGGCGCTCCGGCCGGGCCAGTACCACCGGCGCGACGCCGCCGGGCACCTCGCGCAGCACGGCCAGGGCTTCGGCCACCGAGGCGTCCGAGGCGACCGTGACCGGCCCGCCGGTCCGACCGTCCAGCACGGACCGGACGGTCGGCCCGGTGTGGTCGGCGCCCCGCGGCTCCTCCAGGAACCCCCACCGGCGCAGCCAGTCGTCGCTGTACAGCTTGGAGAGGTAGGACCGGCCGGAGTCGGGCAGCAGCACCACGACGAGGTCGTCGGGGCCGAGTCCGCGCGCGACCCGGAGCGCGGCGGCCACCGCCGTGCCCGAGGAGGGGCCGGCCAGCAGTCCCTCCTCACGGGCCAGCCGCCGTGCGGTCAGCAGGGACTCGCGGTCAGGGATCCGCTCGACGTGGTCGACGACCTCGCGGTGGTAGGACTCCGGCCAGCGGTCCTCCGCCGTGCCGGGGTGCAGGAAGTGGCCGATGCTGTCGACGAAGTAGGGGCTGCCGTCGCCACCGCCGTAGCGGGAGGACTCCGGGTCCGCGCCGACCACCGTGACGCCGCCGCCGGAGGCCTTCTTGAGGAAGGCGCCGGTGCCGCTGATCGTTCCGCCGGTGCCGACCCCCGCGACGAAGTGGGTCACCCGGCCCCCGGTCTGCTCCCAGAGCTCCGGACCGGTGGTCCGCACGTGCGCGTCGGGGTTGGCGGGGTTGTCGTACTGGTTGGCCAGCCAGGCGCCGGGGATCTCCTCGGCGAGCCGGCGCACCACGTTGAACAGGTGGTCCGGGTGCTCGGCCGGCAGCGTGGTCGGGGCGAGCACCACCTCGGCGCCGTACGCCCGCAGGATGTCCGACTTCTCGACGGCGGACCGGTCGGCCACGCAGGCGATCACCCGGTAGCCGCGCCGGCGGCCGACGATGGTGAGGCCGATCCCGGTGTTGCCGGAGGTCGCCTCGATGATCGTCCCACCGGGCCGGAGCAGGCCGTCCCGCTCGGCCGCCAGGACCATCGACAGCGCGGCGCGGTCCTTCACGCTCCCGCCGATGCTGAGGAACTCGGCCTTGGCGTAGACGGGGGTCGCGAGGCCGGCGCCGAGCCGGGCCAGCCGGAACAGCGGCGTCCCGCCGATCGCGTCGACCACCGATTCGTGAACCGTCATGCGACTCCTTGCCCCGGTACCCCGCCGCGCGCGGCCGCTGCCGCGTACGCCACGGCCCCGGGCGAACGCCTGCGACCGCTGGGACGAAAGGCTTTCACCGCACGATCGCCCGACGCAAGAGGACCCGGCGCGAGAGGACCCGGCGCGAGGACCGGCGCGCGAGGGTCCGGCCCGGCCGGGCGGGTCACGCCTCCTGGGTGTCGAGCCAGTTCAGCAGGACGGCGCGGTCGGCGACGGTGCCGGTGGGGTTCGCCGGGTCCAGCAGCCAGTGCCGGATCCGCCCGACGGTCTCCGGATCGAGGTCCAGGTACAGGCGCCAGTGCGCCCGGGTGTGGCAGTTCGGGTCGCGCGGCTCGTCACAGTCGTGGCAGTGGGTGAAGAAGGCGTCCACCATGCGGTGCACGATCAGCTCGTCGGACATGAAGGCCGCGTTTCCCTCTCTCGGTGCGTGCGGCCGGCCTCCACGGGCCGGCGCTCCACTTCCAGGGTGCGGGGCGGCCGACCCGGACGGGAGGGACGAACGTCCCGCGCCCCGGCCCGTCCGGCGCCCGCCCGGGCCCGGGAACGCCGGAGGCCCGGTACCCGTGGGGGTGGGTACCGGGCCGTTCGAGGGGCGGTGGTCAGCCGCGGCCCGAGGACTTCTGCGTGCGACGGGAGACCGAGTCCAGGACGACGGCGGCCAGCAGCACGGCGCCGGTGATCATGTACTGGATCGCCTGGGCGGCGTGCACCATGTCCAGGCCCGTGGTGATGGACTGGATGACCAGGATGCCGAGCAGCGCCGACCAGGTCTTGCCGCGCCCGCCGAAGAGGCTGGTGCCACCGATGACGGCGGCCGCGATGGCGCTCATCAGCACGTTGCCGCTGCCCAGCGTCTTGTCCGCCGAGCCCTGCTGGGAGGCGATGAACAGGCCGCCGAGACCGGCCAGGCCGGCCGAGATCATGAAGACCGAGATGCGGACCCAGGCGACGTTGATGCCCGCGCGGCGGGCGGCCTCGATGCCACCGCCGACGGCGAAGATCTGCCGGCCGTAGGAGGTGCGGCGCAGCACGAAGTCGGTCAGCACGACGACGCCGAGCAGGATGACCAGCGGCAGCGGCAGGCCGCTGTCCTGGTTGAGGGTGTAGGCGCCGGCCAGGGCGAGCACCGCGAGGGCGCCGGTGCGCAGCGCTATCTCGCCGGTGGTGCGGGCGGGCAGTCCGGCGGTGGTGCGGCGGCGGGCGTCCAGGAGCTGGCCGCCGAGGAACAGCACGATCGCGAGGACGGCCGCCAGCCAGGCGAAGGCGATGTCGCCGTCGCCCAGGAAGTAGGTGTCCAGGTTGGCGACGACGCCGTCGTTGATGTTGTTGACGGTGCCGAGCTTGCCGAGGACGTAGTCCTGCAGACCGCTCCAGGCGAGCATGCCGGCCAGGGTGACGACGAAGGCGGGGACGCCGATCCTGGCGAAGAAGAAGCCGTGCAGGGCGCCCATGGCCACCGCAGCGACGAGGGCGAGCAGGATCGCCAGGCCCTCGTTGAGGCCCTGACGGACCGCCAGGACGGAGGTGATGGCCGAGGTGACGCCCGCGATGGAGCCCAGCGAGAGGTCGATCTCGCCGAGCAGCAGGACGAAGACGACACCGACGGCGATCAGGCCGGGACCGGCGATCCACTTGGTGATGTTGGTCAGGTTGTCGGCCTGGAGGAAGTGGCCGGTGACGCTCTGGAAGATGACCGCGATCAGGACCAGGCCGATGACGACGGGCAGCGAGCCGAGGTCCCCGCTCTTGATCTTGCGGCGGAACTCCTCCACGTAGCCCGCGACGCCGCCCTGGCGGACCAGCAGACGCGGGTCGGCCACCGGTGCCGGGGCGTTGGTGGGGGTGGTCTGGCTGGTGCTCACTTCGCTTCCTCCGCGATACGTGCCTGACGCCGGGTGACGGCGTTGTCGGTGGCGCCGGTGATGGCGGAGATGATCTCCTCGGGCGAGGTGCCGGCGACCGGGAAGACCCCGTTGTTGCGGCCCAGGCGCAGGACGGCGACGGTGTCGGCGACCGCCCGTACGTCCGCCATGTTGTGGCTGATCAGGATCACGCCGAGGCCGCGCTGGCGCAGCCGCTCGACCAGGTCGAGGACCTGCGCGGTCTGCTCGACGCCGAGCGCCGCGGTCGGCTCGTCGAGGATCACGATCCTCGGGTCGCCGACGAGGGCGCGGGCGATCGCCACGACCTGGCGCTGGCCGCCGGAGAGCGCGGCGATCGGGATCCGCACGCTGGGGATCCGGATCGAGAGCGTGTCCAGCAGTTCCTTGGCGCGCCGCTCCATGGCGACCTCGTCCAGCGTGCCGAAGCGGCGCAGCTCGCGGCCCAGGAAGAGGTTGGCGACGACGTCGAGGTTGTCGCAGAGCGCGAGGTCCTGGTACACGGTGGCGATGCCGAGTGCCTGGGCCTCCTGGGGGCGGGTGACCCGGACCGGGCGCCCGTCCCAGGTGATCTCACCCTCGTCGATCGGGTGAACTCCTGCGATCGTCTTGACCAGGGTGGACTTGCCGGCGCCGTTGTCGCCGACCAGCGCGACGACTTCGCCGGCGTGGACGTCGAGGTCGACATCGGTGAGTGCCTGGACAGCGCCGAAGCGCTTGGAGACCGCGCGCAGCGCCAGTACGGGTGCGCCTGTCACGTGAACCATCTCCTGCGGGGTAGTGCGTGGGGTGGGGTGGGGTTCCTGCGGGCAGGAGGGCCGGCGCTCCCCGGGCGGTACGGGGAGCGCCGTGGCCTTCGAGCCCGGCGGGCGCGCTACTTGACGCCGGCGGTGGTGCAGGCGGCGGCGAAGTCCGCGGTGCAGATGTCGGCGGCCTTGTAGAGGCCGTCGGCGATGACGGTGTCGTTGATGTTGGCCTTGGTGACGACCTTGGGCTCCAGCAGCTTGGCCGGGATGCCCTTGTCCGTGTCGCTGTCCACCGTGGACGGCGCCGCGGCCTTGAGGTCCTTGCCCTGCAGAAGGTTCACGGCCAGCTCGGCGGCGCTGTCGGCGAGCGGCTTGTAGGCCTTGTAGATGGTGTAGGCCTGGTCCCCGGCGACGATCCGCTGGACGGCGTCGAGGCCGGCGTCCTGACCGCCGACCGGGACGCTGACGCCCGCGGCCTTCAGCTGGGTGATGATGGCGCCCGCCATGCCGTCGTTGGCGGAGTAGACGGCCTGGAAGCCGTCCTTGCCCAGCTGGGTGATGGCGGCACCGGTCTTCTGGCCGGCGACGGTGGGCTTCCACTCGCCGGACTGCTCGTAGACCACCTTCTTGACCTTGCCGTCGAGCACCTTGTGCGCGCCCGACTTGAACTGCGCGGCGTTGGGGTCGGCCTCGTCACCGTTGATCATGATGATGTTGGCGTCGGCCGCCTTGGCGCCGAGCGCGTCGACCAGCGCCTGGCCCTGCAGCTCGCCGACCTTCTCGTTGTCGAAGGAGACGTAGGCCGAGACCGGGCCGGTGGCGAGCCGGTCGTAGGCGATGACCTTGACGCCCTTGCCCGCCGCCTCCTTCACCCAGGACTGGGTGGACTTGGCGTCGAAGGCGTCCAGGATGATCACCTTCACGCCCTGGGCGATCAGGGTGTCGAACTGCTGCTTCTGCTTGGCGGCGCTGCCCTCGGCGTTGCTGTACTGCACCTTGCAGTCCGAGCAGAGCGCCTTGACCTTGGCCTCGATGAACGGCCGGTCGAAGGACTCGTAGCGGGTGGAGGAGGCGTTCTCGGGGAGCAGCAGGCCGATGGACTTGCTGTCCCCGGAGCTCGCGGAGTCCTTCTTGTCACTGCCGGCCTTGCCGCAGGCGGCCATCGAAAGGGCCATCGAGACCGCGGCGGTGCCAATGACGACGCGACGCATCGTTGCGTTCATGTGGGGAGTGCCTCCGTGACGGTGCCGCAGCGCTGCGGCGGGGTGGGAGGAGTTAATCCGTCTTCGGCATATGACGTCAATAAGTAAATCCAAGCCCTCACGATTCAGATCTTTTCGTTATCTTCGTGAACGCCTACTCGTCATTGAAGCTTGGAGGAACCTCCGAGTATCAATCTGGCAGGACATGACAGAACGGACATATGGTTTCGCTTCGACGTTCACCACCTGGTGCGAACGTGAGAATCGATCCGCGAATCCCATGGGCCGCTCGCCGATCCCCTGGCCGTCGCACTCTTGACAAGAACAGAGCAAGATGCTTCGTGCGTTCAAGACTTAGATCAACAGGACGGAAGGCTTGAGGATCTGACGTTCCGTCGGCGGCGGCCGGGATCACCGCGCGGGCCCACCGGCGCCCGAACGTGCTACAGGAGGGGCGGCCGCGGCGCACCCCCGGAACGGCGTGGACCCGCCGGACGTGATCGTCCGACGGGTCCACGGTGTTCGGGAACGTGCTCGTAGGGGGCGCCTACCGGCGGACGGCACCCCCCACCCGGGGCCCGGGTCCGCCGGCGCCCCGCCCGCTCAGCCCCACCACTGCTCCGGCACGGCGACCGCCTCCGGCGCACCGCCGGACCGCACCGCCTCCTCCCGCGCCCGGGGGCCGGCCGTCACCAGCAGCTCACCCGGCCCGGCCTCGGCCACCCGGTAGCCGGACTCCCGGAGCACCGCGGCGATCGCCCCGGTCATCGCCGTACGGATGCCCTCGACGGGCGGCGGCGCGGCGTCGCCCGGCCCGCCGGCGCCGTCCCCGCCGGGCTCGGCGCCCTGCCCGGCGTCCTGGTCAGCGCCCGGCGACCAGCCGACCAGCACGCCCTGGGGCAGTTCCGCGATCCGCAGGCCCGAGGGCCCCGAGGGGCCCCGCTCGGTGTCGAACCCGGCACGGGCCAGGGCCGCTGTCACGTCCTCGTAGAGTTCCCGGTGATCCACCATTGGCGCAGCGTAGGCCGGGGACCGCACCCTCCCCGCGCACGGCGCGCGCCGAAACGGTTCGGCTCCCCGGCAACAGCACCCGGGCGCACCATTCCCGGCCGTGAAAGCGGCCGGTCAGCGGCACGCACACCCCCGGACGGGCCGACACGAGCGGCCGTCCGGGCCGATGGACGTGCACAGTCGGCCCCCTGCCGACAGCATGACAGAGTAAGCGCTCCATCACTTTGAGCAACGGGGCCAGCGGGTCGGCGGATCCGCGCGCCGGCGACCCCGGCGGCCCCGTATCGAGAGGTCCCATGATCACATCACTCCGCCGGCCGGCAGCTCCGCAGGCGGGCTCCCCGGACGGTACGCAGCGGACGCCGGGGAGCCCGTCGTGAGAGCCCACCAGCAGTCGCGCCCGGGACCGGTCACCAGCACGCGCTCGGCGCCCGCGAACAAGGGCGAGGCCCTCGCCGACTGGGCCGACGGCCGGCTCGGCATCTACGCCCTGTCCAAGGCCAACCTGCGCAAGATCTTCCCGGACCACTGGTCCTTCATGCTCGGCGAGATCTGCCTGTACACCTTCATCATCATCATCCTGACCGGCGTCTGGCTGACCCTGTTCTTCCAGCCGTCGATGGCCGAGGTGACGTACGAGGGCTCGTACATCCCGCTCCGGGGCATCCGGATGTCCGAGGCGTACGCCTCGACGGTCGACATCAGCTTCGACATCCGCGGCGGTCTGCTGATCCGGCAGATCCACCACTGGGCGGCGATCGTGTTCGTCGCCGCGATGCTGGTGCACATGATGCGCGTCTTCTTCACCGGCGCGTTCCGCAAGCCGCGCGAGATCAACTGGATCTTCGGCGCGCTGCTGCTGTTCCTCGGCATGTTCGACGGCTTCATGGGCTACTCGCTGCCCGACGACCTGCTCTCCGGCACCGGCATCCGGTTCATGGAGGGCGCGGTGCTGGCCGTCCCGCTGGTCGGCACGTACCTGCAGTTCTTCATCTACGGCGGCCAGTTCCCCGGCTTCGTGATCGTGCCCCGGCTGTTCACCGTGCACATCCTGCTGATCCCGGGGATCATGCTGGGCCTGCTGGTGGCCCACCTGATCCTGGTCTTCTACCACAAGCACACCCAGTTCTCCGGGCCCGGCCGCAAGGAGGAGAACGTCGTCGGCATGCCGCTGATGCCGGTCTACATGGCCAAGGCGGGCGGCTTCTTCTTCCTGGTGTTCGGCATCATCAGCGCGATGGCGGCGATCGCCACCGTCAACCCGATCTGGGCCTACGGCCCGTACCGGCCGGACCAGGTGTCCACGGACGCCCAGCCCGACTGGTACATGGGCTTCTCCGAGGGCCTGATCCGGATCATGCCGGGCTGGGAGATCGGCCTCTGGGGGCACACCCTCAACATGGGCGTCTTCGTGCCGCTGATGATCTTCCCGCTGGTGCTCTTCGCCATCTGGACGTACCCGTTCCTGGAGGCCTGGGTCACCGGCGACCGGCGCGAGCACCACATCGCGGACCGCCCGCGCAACGCGCCGGTGCGGACCGGCTTCGGCGCCGCCTGGGTCAGCCTCTACGTGATCCTGCTGATCGGTGGCGGCAACGACCTCATCGCCACCCACTTCCACCTGTCGATCAACGCCATCACCAACGCGGTCCGGATCGGCTTCTTCGTCCTCCCGGTGGTGGTCTTCGTGATCACCAAGCGCTGGTGCCTGGGCCTCCAGCGGCGCGACAAGGAGAAGGTGCTGCACGGCCGCGAGACCGGCGTCATCAACCGGCTGCAGCACGGCGAGTTCGTCGAGGTGCACGCCCCGCTCCCGCAGGGACGGCTGTACACGCTCACCTCGCACGAGCAGCCGCAGCCGGTGGAGCTGCCGGCCGAGGTGGACGAGAACGGCGTGGTCCGCCGGGCCGGCCTGCTCACCCGCACCCGGGCCCAGCTCTCGCGCGGCTTCTTCGGCCGGGGCAGCCAGATCGCCAAGCCGACCGCGCAGGAGCACGAGGAGATCACCAGCGGCCACGGCCACCACTGACCTCCCGCCCCCCGCACGACCGGGCCCGCCACGCCGTCCAGCGCGTGGCGGGCCCGTCGCGTGCGGTCACCCCGCGGACTCCGGCGCGCGGCCGCCGCCCCGGTCAGGCCCGCAGCGCGACCGGCACGACCGCGAGCAGGGCCGCGGCGAGCGCCACCGAGAGGCAGACGGCCGCCCAGCGCGCGCAGATCCGCCGGCACTCGCTGCGGTAGCGCGCGGCCAGCTGGCGGCACCGCTCCACGGCCCGGTCGACGACGTCCTCGGCGTAGCGCAACCGGTCGGCCGCGTAGGCCCGTTCGAGGTCCTCCCGTTCGGCGGGCGACAGCCAGGGGAACCGGCCCGCGAACGCCTGGGCGTCCCGCTCGGCCGCCGCCACCTCGGCCTCCCAGGCCAGGTAGCCCTCCAGTCGGGCGATCTCCACCCGTGCGTCCACCCGGGGCCGGGCCGGGCCGCCGCCCTTGCCCGGCCGAGGGGTCCGCGCTCTCGGCGGGCGCTCTCTGCCACCCATGACCGCTCCTTGTCCAGCACCCGGGCACCGCGGCGAGCAGCACTGCGGCAACGGCGCGCACCAGTCGATTGGGCCGGCCGAACGCTCCACCGGCCAGGACAGCAGCCGGCGGTCGATCGCACCGCAACCACGCAACTACTATCAGTGACCGACGGCGGCCCGCGGGACGACTCGCCGGGTCCGGCCGCACCACGGGGCGCCCGGCCGGCCGCCCGCGCTGGGCCGATCGGTGCGACGGCGGCCCCACGGAACGCCCGCACGACCGGCGCGGCGGCCCGCCCGGGCACGCCCGCCCGCACCCCGAAAACCAGGTGGACACGCTCCGCATCCAGGCGTGTACGATCAGCGATCACGGCGGCGCTCTGCCCGACCGCCGGTCCGGCCTGCCCCGGTCCGCCCGGGGTCCGCACCAGGAGGTCAGCCATGCCCGATGCCGGTCGGTTCAGCGAGTTGGGTGAGCAGGGCTCGCAGGCCGTCATGGAGGCGGCCGCGGTGCTGGAGCGCGAGCTGTCCGCCGGGCTGACCGACGCCAAGGCCGCCGGCGACCGGCTGACCGGCGAACACCACGTCGACCAGGAGGAGTTCGACCGCCTGGTGCGCCGGGTCTCGGAGAACACCCACCAGCTGATCGACGCCGTCAGCAGCCGCCTGCTCGGCAGCACCACCGGCGACGCCGCCGACCAGACCCAGCGCCTCGCCGCCGACGCGCACGACGTCCTCGATCTGCTGCTCAACCTCAGCTCGCTGGCGCCGGCGCTCGCCAACCGGACCATGGAGAGCACCTTCGGGCCCCGGCAGAGCCCGGCCGAGCGCCCCGGCGGGGCCGACGGCCGGCACGGGTGACGACCACCGCCCGGCCGCTCGTCGGCGCCGCCACCCTGGTCGAGCGGGTGCTCGCCCGGCACCGCGAGCGCACCGTGGCGGAGCTGCTGCGCCACATCCCCGAGGAGAGCCCGCCGTACCTGTACGAGCTGGCGGCCGACTACCCGGCCCGGCCGTGCAAGGGACTGCGGGCCGGGCTCTGCCTGGCCACCTGCGCCGCGTTCGGCGGCGACCCCGAGCGGGCGCTGAACCCCGCCGTCACGGTCGAGCTGTTCCACAACGGCTTCCTGATCCACGACGACATCCAGGACGGCAGCGAGCTGCGCCGGGGCGCGCCGACGATCTCCGCCGAGCACGGCGTCGAGGTCGCACTGAACGTCGGGAACGCGACCAACCTGCTCGGCCTCCGGCGCCTCATGGCCAACCGGCGCGAGCTGGGCGGCGAACTGGCCTGGCGGCTGTTCGAGGAGACCGAGCTGATGTGCCGGCAGTCGCTGGAGGGGCAGGCCCTGGAGATCGCCTGGATCCGCGACAACGCCTGCGACCTGGTGCCCGCCGACTACTACCGGATGTGCCTCAAGAAGACGTCCTGGTACACCTTCCTCTACCCCTGCCGCAGCGGTCTGCTGGTGGCCGAGGGCGCCGGCGCCGACGCCGCCCGGCTGGACCGGTTCGGCTGGTACCTGGGGGCCGCGTTCCAGATCCAGGACGACGTGCTCAACCTGGTCGGCACCGAGGCGGACTACGGCAAGGAGATCGCCGGGGACCTCTGGGAGGGCAAGCGCACCCTGCTGCTGATCCACCTGCTGGAGCGCTGCACCCCGGCCGAGCGCGCCCGCGTCGTGCGGCACCTCGGCCGCACCCGGGCGCAGCGCGGGCCCGGCGCCGCGGAGGAGGTGTGCTGGCTGCTGGACCGGATGACGGCGTACGACTGCGTGGAGAGCGCCCGGCACGCGGCGGACGGGCTGGTGGCCGCCGCCGAGCGGGAGATCACCGAGGTGCTGGCGGCGGCGCCGGGCCTCGCCGACCCGGCCGGGGAGGCCGCTGAGGCGCGGGAGTTCCTGGCCGCCCTGCCCGACTTCGTGGTCACCCGCGGGCGCTGAGCCGACCGGACCGGCCGGAGCCCGCCGGGGCCGCGCCGTCCGGGGCCGTTGCCCCGGAGTTCACTTCGCCTGCGTAAGGTCCACGCCACCGGTCCCAGGCCTTCGGCCCGCTGCGGACGGTCCAGCGCGCCGCCGGCCCGGACGAGGCGCTCGCCCTCGCCAACTGCGTCCCGCAGGCCCTCGCCGCCAGTGCCTGGACCGCCGACCTCACCGCGGCCCTCGACCTCACCGCCCGCCTGCACGCCGGGGAGACCTGGCTCAACTGCCACCTCGCCCAGAGCGCGGAACTCCCGCACAGCGGCCGCGGCGCCTCCGGCCACGGCACCGACCTCTCGTCCTCGCCCTCCAGGAGTACCAGCGCCCCGAGACCGTCACCGTCAGGCTCTGACGGCACCGGGTGGCCGGGCCTGACCGGGCCCGCCTGAGTACTTCCGCCCACCCGGATCCGAGTACCCGACCCCTGCTCCCGGGCGGGGCCCGGCGGCCAGGATCGGAGGATGACCGATACCGCCTCCGGGCCCCGCGCGAACTGGCGTCGCGCCCCGCTGGTCTCCACCCGGGTGACGGGGCTCGGCCTGCTGTTCGTCCTCCCGCTGCGGGTGCTGGCGCAGCTGGCCGCGGAGCCGTGCCCGGGGCCGGGCGGCTGCCCGGCCACCGAGGCCCAACTGCTGCTCTCCGACCGGCTGCTGCTGGCGACGGCGGCACTGCTCGTGGTGCAGTGGCCGGTGGCGTACCTGCTGCGGCCGGCCCGGGTCTGGGCGGCGCTGGCACCGATGGCGGCGCTGCTGTCGGTGGTCGCCGCGATCTTCACCATCAACCCGGGCACCTGAGCGTCAGGCGAAGGCCGAGGGCCGGCCGAGGGCGACCAGGCGGTGGTCCTTGGTCCCGACGTAGATCCGGCCCTTGTCGGTGGCCGGCACCGAGAACTTGCTGACCGTGCCGATCGGGAAGGAGCGGCGCAGCTTCAGCGTGCCGTCGACCGGGACGGGGTCGTAGGCGCGCAGTTCGCCGCCCTCGCCGTACTGGCCGGTGCCGGACCAGATCACCCAGACCAGGGCGGAGCCGGACCGGGTGCCGTCGGAGGTGACGACGGGTGAGCCGGACATCTTGAGGAAGTCCTCGGCGCTGGTGCCCGCGCTGGTCAGCCGCGGGTCACCGGCCGCGGTGACGGAGTACTTGAGGGCGCGCAGCCTGCCGTAGTTCTCGACGGTGTAGACGTAGCCGCCGTCGCCGCCCCAGACCGCCGGGTGGCCCCAGACGCCGCCGTGCGGGCCGGTGACGCCGACGGCCCGGTCGGTGCCGCCGGGGCCCTGGCCCATGCCGCCGAGGTCGTCCCGGTCGAGCAGGAAGATCCGGCCGTCCTTGCCGACCTGGACCAGCAGGCGGGGGTGGGCGGGGGTGCCGAAGTGGGCGGCGGGCAGGGCGACCGGGCCGCCGGAGCCGAGGTCGGTGTCCCGCTTGTCGAGGGTCGCGTTGTTGCTGGGGCTGAAGAAGTCCCGCGGGGTGAAGCCGCCGTCGTCGTCGACCGCGAAGCGGATCACCGACTCGCCGAGGCCGCCGGGCGGGCTGGAGCCGGGGCCCCGCGCGGGTGAGGCGCCGGCGCCCTGGCCGTTGGCGGTGGTGAGGATGATCCGGCCGGGTCCGTCCGAGACCGGCCCGCTGCCGGCCATCCAGATGGAGGCCCGCTGGGTGTCGGAGCCGGCCACCGTCGACCAGAGGGTGAGCTTGCGGGTCCGGGTGTCGAGGCCGGCCAGGGTGCCGATGTAGTCGCCGATGCCGCAGAGCGAGCCGAAGCCGAGGTAGAGCCGCCCGTCGAGGAGCAGCAGTCCGGGCCGCTGGAGCGAGCGGTAGGCGTTGAACGGCTTGCCGGGCGCGTTCACCGGGTCCCCCTGGACGGTCACCGGCCAGCCGCTGCGCTCGGCACCGGTCTGCGCGTCCATGGCGTGCACGTAGTAGTGCGGGTGCCGGTCGTCCGGGCCGTCGTCGACCTTGCCGGTCAGGTAGACGGTGCCGGTGGCCGGGTCGTACACGGGGGTGGAGGTGGTGCCGACGTTGGGACCGGGGTCGGAGCAGCCGATCGCGGCGGAGCGCCAGGGGGCGCCCGTCGTCCGGTGCCAGCGGACCTTCCCGGTGGCCGCGTCGACCCCGTAGACGTGGTTGGTCTCGGTGGCGACGACCACGGTCGGGCCGATGACCAGCGGCTGGGCGAACACCTGGCCGTCGAGCGGGGTGCTGAAGCGGATGCCGAAGTCGGAGGCGTCGACCTCGCCGGGGGCGAGCCCCGGTTCGGCCTGGTCCCAGGCGGTGCGTTCGGTGGTGACGGAGACGGTCGTGACGTCCGCGCGGGCGACCGCTGCCGGGGCGAGCAGGGCGATGCCGGTGAGCAGGGCGGCCGCCCGGGCGTACGGTCTGTTGGTTCGGTTCATGGCGCCCATGCTTCGGCGGTGGCGGCACGGCCACCAGCGGGCGTGGTCCAGTCGGCGCACCCGGAGCGGCTCGGCCGCCGCCGAAGGCGGTCATTCGCCCGACGGCGGGGGCCCGGTGATCTATCGTCGTCGCTGCACGCGTCACGGGGCGCGCGACGACGGAGGGCGAGGCACGGTGCGGTTCGCAGTCATCGGCACAGGGACGGTCGGGCGGACGCTCGCGGACAAACTGGTGGCGCTCGGCCACGAGGTGACGCTGGGCTCCCGGAACAAGGACAACGAGACGGCCGTCGGCTGGGCGGAGCAGGCGGGGCCGAACGGGCGGCACGGGACCTTCGCCGACGCGGCGGGCTTCGGCGAGGTGGTGCTGAACGCCACCGGCGGGACGGTCGCGCTGGAGGCGCTCCGGGCGGCGGGCGCCGAGCGGCTGGCCGGGAAGCTGCTGGTGGACATCTCCAACCCGCTGGTCTTCTCCGCCGAGGGCGAGGTGACGCTGGATCCGGTGAACACCGACAGTGTGGGCGAGCGGATCCAGCGGGAGTTCCCGGAGGCCCGGGTGGTGAAGGCGCTCAACACCCTGACCGCGCCGCTGATGGTGGACCCGGGGCGGCTCCCGGGTGAGCACAACGTCTTCGTCGCCGGGAACGACGCGGGGGCGAAGGCCGAGACGGTCGCGCTGCTGGGCGAGTTCGGCTGGCCGGCGGAGTCGGTCGTCGACCTCGGGGACATCGCGGGTGCCCGGGCGATGGAGATGATGATGCCGTTCTGGCTCCGCCTGATGCGGGCCTACGGCACGGCCGAGTTCAACTACTCCATCAGGCGCGCCGGGTAGCGCGCCGGGAGGCCCGTGCCCCGTCCCCCGGGTCTCCGGGGGACGGGGCACGCCGCTACCGGGAGCCCGGTCCGGCTCCGGCGGGGACGCGCTTCTCGGGCTCGTCCTCGACCGGCTCCGGGGTGCCCCGGGCCGGCCGGGGAACCCGTACCCCGGCCGGGGCGACGGCGCCCGGGCCGGCCGGGGCAGCGGTACCGGCCACGCGGGCCGCCTCGGTGAGCGCCAGCAGGCGGTCCGCCTCGGCCTGGATGGCGTCCTTGTCACCGATCTCGGCGTCCGGCAGGGCGTCCGGCAGCAGGTCCTCGATCAGCCGCAGCGGCCGGTAGGCGAGGCCGAGCAGGCCCCAGACCGCCAGGACGGCGCCGACCACGACGAGCAGCAGGCCCGCGCCGCGCCCCGGGCCGGTGCCGAGCACCAGGCCGACGGAGTCGGCGAGCGCGCCGCCCGGCCGCATCAGCGGCTCGAA
Source organism: Kitasatospora sp. NPDC001603 (assembly GCF_040298365.1). Lineage (NCBI taxonomy): Bacteria > Bacillati > Actinomycetota > Actinomycetes > Kitasatosporales > Streptomycetaceae > Kitasatospora > Kitasatospora sp. NPDC001603. The sequence continues at coordinate 27,161 of NZ_JBEPAA010000032.1, read as the reverse complement.
GACGTGGTCGGAGAGCGGCCCCGCGGTGAGGAAGCCGAGCGGCATCATCGACATCGCGAGCATCTGGTTGGTGGCCAGCACCCGGCCCTGGAGCTCCATCCCGACCTTGGTCTGGATCAGCGCCATCCAGTGCGAGTTGAGGATCATCAACGCCGCCCAGAGGCCGAAGAGCCCGCAGGCGGTGATGGCCGCCTGCGGCCGGCAGCCGGTGACGACGGCGGCCACGCCGACCAGCGAGGTGAAGCCGATCATGCCGACCGCGCGCCGCCGGGTGCCGCCCCACAGGGCCATCACCAGCGCGCCCGTCAGCGCGCCGACGCCGCCGACGGCGGTGATCACGCCCAGTTGCACGGCCGAGCCGCCGGCCAGCACCATCGGGGTGACCAGCACCGTCGCGACGGCGAACAGGTAGTTGAAGACCACGAAGAAGACCACCATCGCCACCAGGCTGTGCCGGCGCACGATGTAGCGCCAGCCGGTGACCACCTCGCGCAGCAGCGGCTCCTCCTGCCGGTCGAAGAGCGCGTCCGGGAAGCGGACCAGCAGCAGGCAGGTGACCCCGGTCAGGAAGGTCGCCATGTCGAAGAGCACCACACCGTGCAGGCCGATCAGCGAGACCAGCACGCCACCGGCCAGGACGGCCATCATGTCGCCCGCACCCGTGCCGAGCTGGGCGAGGCCGTTGGCCTGTCCGAGGTAGCGCTTGGGCACCAGCTGGGTGATCGCGGCCAGATAGGCCGGGCGTTGGAAGGCCGAGCAGACCGCCCCGACGCAGGCCACCAGATAGATGTGCCAGACCTCCAGGAGGTCGGCCCAGAGCAGGAGACCGAGCGAGAGCATCGCGGCCGCGGCCACCGTGTCCGTGACGATCATGATCTTGCGGCGGTCGATCCGGTCGGCCAGCGCGCCCGCGATCGGCAGCAGCAGCACGGCGGGCAGCACCGCCACCACCGAGATCATCGCGAAGTCGAAGGCCGAGCCGGTCTGCTGGTAGACCCAGACGCCGAGGGCGAAGGTGGAGAGGCTGGTGCCGATCATCGAGACGAACTGGCCGATCGCCACCTTGGCGAAGGTGCCGAGCTCGGCCCGGGCCGCCGGCCGCTTGGCCGCGACCTGCTCGGCCACCGCCCCGGTGGCGGTGAACTCGGCCAGCACCCGGGCGAGTTCCCCGGCCTGGTGCTTGAGGAAGTAGTGCCCGGCCCGGGGGATGACGGCCAGGTCGACGGCCTCGCCGAAGTGCTCCCACTCGGCGTACCGCTCCTCGTACAGCTGGGTGGCACGGTCCTTCTCGCCCACCACGCAGAGGATCGGCGCCGCGATCCGGGCCGGGCGGGCGTCCCCGTACGCCTGGGTGTAGAAGTCCTCCGCCTGGCGGACGTCGTGGCGCAACGCCCGTACCAGGAAGTCCTGTTCCTCCTGGTCGTAGACGTCGGTGAAGCCGCCCATGGCGCGCAGGTAGTCGAGGTAGGAGCGGTTGGAGAGCATCCGGTCGCCGGGCAGCCGCTTGGCCATCCACTCGGCGAACCGGCCGGGCAGCCGGGCCGCCGGGAAGGTCCCGCCGAGGGCGACGCCGCGCAGGTCGACGCCGGCCGCCTCCAGCCGGGAGCCGAGCGCGGTGGCGAGCGCACCGCCGAGGCAGTGGCCGTAGAGCAGCACCGGGCCCTCGATCCGCTCGGTGATCTGCTCGACCAGGTGGTCCGCCAGGGCGCCGAGTTCGACGAGCTCGTCGTCGGGCCTGCTCGGATCGTGCCCCGGCAGCTCGACGGCGTACAGCCGGTGGCCGGCCGGCAGCGCGTCCGCGAGCGGCTGGAAGGTGATCGGACTGCCGCCGCCGTACGGCACGCAGACCACGCTCACCTCGGCGGGCGCCGTGCCGCGGGTCAGCCGGTGCAGCAGGGTGCGCGGTCCCTCGTCCCCGGTGCCGGCGGCCCGGGCGTCGAGCAGCGCGGCGAGTTCGCGGACGGTGGGGTGCTGGAACAGGTCGATCACCGAGAGGCCCCGGCCGATCAGGCGGACGGCGTGCACCGCGGAGAAGGAGTCGCCGCCGAGCGCGAAGAAGTCGTCCGCCGGGCCGGGTTCGTCGACGGCCAGCACGGTGCGGTAGGCGGCGGCCACCTCGTGCTCGGTGGCGGAGGACAACGCGCCCCCGCCCTCGGCCGGGCGGGCGGCGGCCGGCTCGGGCAGCGCGGCCCGGTCGACCTTGCCGTTGGCGTTCAGCGGCAGGGCGTCCAGCACGACCAGGGCGGCGGGCACCATGTAGTCCGGCAGCCGGGTGCGCAGCGCGGCGCGCAGGGCGGCCGGGTCGGGGGCGGCCGCCGGGTCGGCGGGCACCAGGTAGCCGACGAGGGTGCGGGCGGCGCCCTCGCCGCGCGCCACGACCACGGCCTCGCGCACCTCGGGGCGGCCGGTGAGTTCGGCCTCCACCTCGCCGATCTCGACCCGGAAGCCGCGGATCTTCACCTGGTGGTCGATCCGCCCGAGGAACTCGACGGCGCCGTCCTCCCGGCGGCGGACCAGGTCTCCGGTGCGGTAGCTCCGGCGGCCGTCGACCCGGACGAACCGCTCGGCGGTGAGGTCGTCCCGGCCGAGGTAGCCGCGGGCCACGCCGGCGCCGGAGACGTACAGCTCGCCGGGGACGCCGACCGGCACCGGGCACCGCCGGGCGTCCAGGACGTGGGCGCCGACGTTGCCGAACGGCAGGCCGAGCGGCGCGGTGGCGGCGTCCCCGAGGTCGGCCGGGACGGCGGCGCCGAGCATCGACACCGTGGTCTCGGTCGGGCCGTAGTGGTTGTGCAGCAGCAGGTCCGGGCGGGCGGCCCGGATCCGGGCCACCAGGTCGGGCCGCAGGGCCTCGCCGGCGCAGATCAGCAGCCGGCCGGGCAGGATCCCGGCGAGCCCGGCGCCGTGGGCCGCGAGGCCCTCCAGGTGGCTGGGGACGAGCTTCATCGCGTCGATCCGGTGGACGGCCGTGTAGGCCGCGAAGGCGTCCGGGTCGGTGGCCTGCTCACGGGTGAGCAGGTGCAGGCAGCCGCCGCCGGTGAGCGCGCCGAACACGTTGGTGGTGCCGAGGTCGGCGGCGAAGGTGGAGACCAGGGCCCAGTCCCAGCCCCGCTGGTCGCCGCCGATCCGCTCGCGCAGCCCGTGCAGGTAGTTGCGGACGTTGCGGTGCTCGACGGCGACGCCCTTGGGCGCCCCGGTGGAGCCGGAGGTGAAGATCAGGTAGCAGAGGTTCTCCGGGCCGGCCCCGGCCTCGGGGGCCGGGCACGGCGCCACCGGGGCGTCCAGCGGCTCCGGGACGACGACCGGGGTGCCGGCCACCCGGTCGGCCAGGTCGTCGGTGGTGACCACGGCGGCGGCCCCGGCGGCCGCCAGCAGCGCCCGGATCCGCTCGTCCGGGTAGACCGGGTCGAGCGGCAGGTAGGCGCCGCCGGCCTTGAGGATGCCGAGCATGCCGACGACCAGCGCGGCCGAGCGTTCGACCAGCAGCCCGACCGGGCGGTCCGGACCGACCCCGAGTGCGCGCAGCCGGTGGGCCAACGCGTTGGCCCGGTTGTCCAGTTCGGCGTAGTCGAGGACGCCGTCGGCGCCGCGGACGGCGGGCGCGCCGGGGGTGCGGCGGGCCTGCTCCTCGACCAGGCCGTGCAGGGTGGCTCCGAGGTCCCAGTCGCGCGGGGCGCCGTCCCACTCGGCCAGCCGGCGCTGCTCGGAGGGGGTGAGCAGCGGCAGCTCGGCGAGCGGGCGGTCGGGGGCCCCGGCCATCGCGTCGAGCACGGTGCTGAGATGGCCGAAGACCCGTCGCACGGTCGGCTCGTCGTACAGCTCGGCGCGCCAGACCAGGTCGGCGCAGAGCTCTCCGCCGTGGTCGACGACGGCGACCGAGAGGTCGAACTTCGCGGTGTCGGTGCCGATCGGCCGCCAGTCGGCCCGCAGCCCGGGAAGGTCGAGGTCGGCCCGGTCCTGGTTGTGGACGTTGAGCATGACCTGGAAGAGCGGGGTGTGGGCGAGTTCGCGTTCCAGGCCGAGGGAGTCGACCAGCCGCTCGAACGGCAGGTCCTGGTGGCCGAAGGCGCCCAGGGTGCCTTCGCGGACCCGCTCCAGCAACTGCCGGACGCTCGGGTCGCCGGAGAGGTCGGTGCGCATCGCCAGGGTGTTGACGAAGCAGCCGACCAGCGGCTCCGTCTCGCTGCGGGTGCGCCCGGCGACCGGCGTGCCGACCACGACGTCCTGCGCGCCGGTGTAGCGGGACAGCACGGTCTGCAGGGCGGCGAGCAGCACCATGTAGACGGTGCCGCCGGTCTGCTCGGCGAGCGCCCGGATGCGGCGGGTGCGCTCGGCGCCGAACTCGACGGTGATCCGCCGGCCGTCGGTGCCGGCCACGGCGGGACGCGGGCGGTCGGTGGGCACGGTGACGGTGGCGGTGGCGCCGCGCAGGCGCTCCTGCCACCAGGCCTGCTGGCGGGCCAGCTCGTCGGCCAGCTCGGTCTGCTGCCAGTACGCCACGTCGGCGTACTGGAGGGGCAGCGGCTCGAAGGCCGGTGCGCGGCCCTCCCGGCGGGCCGCGTAGGCGGTGGCGAGGTCGGCGAAGAACACGCCGATCGACCAGCCGTCGGCGGCGATGTGGTGCAGCACCAGGCTCAGCACCGCGCCCTCGGCGGTGCGCAGCAGGGTGGCCCGGACCGGCAGGTCCGCCGCGAGATCGAACGGGCGGCGGGCGTCCTCCTCCAGCCGGGCGTCCACCTCGTCGGCGGGGACGTCGGCGGTGGCGAGGATCGGCGGGGTGGCGGTCAGCGGCCGCGGCCGGACCTCGCCGTCGACGGTCGGGTAGACGGTGCGCAGCACCTCGTGCCGGTCGAGGACGTCGGTGAGCGCGGCGGCCAGTGCGGCGGGGTCCGGCTCGCCCGCGAGGTGGAGGGCGAGCGGGATGTGGTAGGCCGCGCTGTCCGGCTCGTACTGGGCGAGGAACCACATCCGGCGCTGGGCCGAGGAGAGCGGGGCCGGGGCGCCCTCGGGGCGGGGCGCGATGCCCCGGCGGGCGGGCTCGGCGGTGCCGGCGTCCCGGGCGGCCTTCGCGGCCTTGGCCGCGGCGAGCCGACGGCGGAGCAGCTCCTGGCGTCTCGCCTCCCGGTCCGGCCGGCCGCCGGTGGTGTGCTGGTCGCTCATACCGTCTCCCCCGTCAGTGCGCCGATGCCGTCCTCGGCGTCCATGCCGTCCATGCCGTCGATCTCGTCGATCTCGTCGAGCAGTCGCTCCTCTATTCGGCGGGCCATCGCGGCCAGGGTGCGGGACTCGAAGACGCTGCGCAGCGGCAGGTCGATCTCGAAGGTGTCGCGGACCCGGGCGGCCATGCGGGTGGCGAGCAGCGAGTGGCCGCCGAGCGAGAAGAAGTCGTCGTGCCGGGAGACCCGCTCGACGCCGAGGACCTCCTGCCAGAGGTCGGCCAGCAGCTCCTCGCAGTCGCCCTCCGGCGGGGCGCCGGCACCGCCGGAGGGCGGCACCGGCAGCGCGGCCCGGTCGACCTTGCCGCTGGGGGTCAGCGGCAGCCGGTCGAGCAGGACGAGCGCGGCGGGCACCATGTAGTCGGGCAGCCGGGCGCCGAGCGCGGTGCGCAGCGCGTCCTCCCCGACGGTGCCGTCGGTGACGGCGTACCCGGCGAGGACGGGACCGGCCGGGCCGTCGGCCAGCCGGGCGGCGCCGGCGGTGACACCGGGGACGGCGGTCAGCGCGGCCTCGATCTCGCCGAGTTCGATCCGGAAGCCGCGCAGCTTGACCTGGGCGTCGGTGCGGCCGTGGTACTCCAGCCGGCCGTCGGCGCGGCGGCAGGCGAGGTCGCCGGTGCGGTACATCGGCGCGCCCCCGGGGCGGCCGGGCTCGGGGACGAACCGCTCGGCGGTGAGGTCCGGGCGGCCGTGGTAGCCGAGCGCGACACCGTCGCCGGCGATGCAGAGCTCGCCGATGCCGTTGACCGGGACGGGCCGCCCGGCCGTGTCGAGCAGGTGCAGCCGGGTGTTGGCGACGGGCGCGCCGAGCGCCACCACCCCTCCGTGGGCGACGAGTTCGGGCGTGACCCGCTGGATGGCGGACCAGACGGTGGTCTCGGTGGGGCCGTAGAGGTTCCAGAGCTCGCCGGTGCGCTTCAGCAGGGCCCCGGCGAGGTCGGCGGTGAGCGCCTCGCCGCCGCAGAGCGCGGTCAGCCCGGGTCTGCCCGGCCAGTCGGCCTCCAGCAGCAGCCGCCAGGTGGCCGGGGTCGCCTGGAGGTGGGTGACCGCGCGCCGCTCCAGCCAGTCGGCCAGCGCACGGCCGTCGGTGGCGGTGGCGCGGTCGGCGATCTCCACCCGGGCGCCGGTGACCAGGGGCAGCCACAGCTCCAGGCCGGCGATGTCGAAGGTCACGGTGGTGACGGCGGCCATCACGTCGCTCGCGGTGAGGCCGGGTTCGCGGCCCATCGAGGTGAGGAAGTTGACGATCGCGCGGTGCGGGACGGCCACGCCCTTGGGCGTGCCGGTGGAGCCGGAGGTGTAGAGCAGGTAGGCGCGGTCCTCCGGCCCGACCGGGACGGCCGGCAGCTCCGGGGCGGCGGCCGCCTGCGGGCCGTCGACCAGGACGACGGCCCGCCCGTCGAGCAGCGCGTCCCCGGCGGTGGACCGTTCGGCGACCAGCAGGGTGACACCGGCGTCGTCGAGCACCGCCCGGTTGCGGGCGAGCGGCTGGTCGATGTCGAGCGGCAGGTAGGCGGCGCCGCTGCGCAGCACGCCGAGCAGGGCGGCGGGCAGCAGCCGGCCGCGCCGGACGGCGACCGCCACCAGGGTGCCGGGGCCGGCCCCGTGCCCGGCCAGCAGATGGGCCAGCCGGCCCGCGGTGGCGTCGAGTCCGGCGTAGTCGAGGACGCCGTCGGCGGCGGAGACGGCCACCGCCTCCGGGGTGCGGGCGGCCTGGGCGGCGACCAGCTCGTGCAGACGGAGGTCGGGCAGCGCCGCCGCGGGGCCCTCGGCGGGCGCCACGGCGTCCGGCCCGGTGGCCGGGAGCATCGCCAGCTCGCCGAGCGGGCGGTCCGGTTCGGCGACGGCGGCGGCCAGCAGGGCCACCAGGTGGTCCAGCGCGGCCCGGACGGACCGCTCGTCGTAGCGCGAGGTGCGGTACTCGGCGGAGAGCAGCGGGCCCTCGGCCGGGAACTCCAGGAACAGCGACAGGTCGGTCTTGGCCGTGCCGTTGCACACTTCGGCGACGAACTGCAGGCTGAGGCCGGGGAGTTCGAGGCCGGCCACCGGGTGGTTCTGGACCGCGAGCAGGACCTGGGCGATCGGTGAGGCGGTCAGCCCGGCGGAGCCGCCGACCCGGCGGACGTGCTCCAGGAACGGGTAGCCGCTGTGCTCGGCGGCCTCCAGCACCACCGGACGCACGCGGGCGACCAGTTCGCGGAAGGTGTCGGTGCCGGCCGCGTCGAAGCGGAGCGCGACGGTGTTGATCAGCGAGCCGAGCACCTGCTCCAGCTCGGGCACCGGCCGGACCGCGAACGGGCTGAGCACCGCGAGGTCCGTGCGGCCGCTGTAGCGGTGCAGCACTCCGCCGAGCGCGGCCAGCACGGCCATGTAGAGGCTGGCGCCCTCCTGCGCGGCCCAGCGCTCGGTGGCCCGGATCAGCTCGGTGTCGAGCCGGCGGGCGATCCGCCGGCCGGCCGTGTCGTACGGGTTGGGGTGCGGGCGGTCGCCGGGCAGGTGCTGATCGGCGTCGAGGCCGAACAGGCCGTCGCCCCAGCGCAGCGCGCCGTCGCGGGCGGCCGCGTGGGCGCGCTCCTCCCAGCGGGCGATGTCGGAGAACTGCAGCTGAGGCTCGGCGAGTTCCCCGCCCTGGTAGGCGCGGCCGAGTTCGGCCAGCAGCAGCCCGGCGGCCCAGCCGTCCATCGCGGCGTGGTGGACGGTGATCAGCAGCTCGTGCCGGTCGGTCCCGGTGCGCACGGCGAGGGCGCGCAGCAGCTGCCCCCCGGCGAGGTCCAGCGCCCGGGCGGCCTCGGCGCGCAGCGCGGCGTCCAGCTCCTCCTCGCCGGCGCCGGCGAGGTCGAGCAGCGGCACGTCGACGGGGTACGGCGGGCGGATCTCCGCGGTCACCTCGCCGTCGCGGTCGGCGAACGCGGTGCGCAGCACCTCGTGCCGGCGGACCACCTCGCTCAGCGCCCGGCCGAGGGCGGACCGGTCCAGGGTGCCGACGGCGCGGAAGCGCAGCGGCACGTTGTAGAGCGGACTTCCGGGCTCCAGCGACTCGTGCAGCCAGAGCTCGCGCTGGAAGCCGGTGGGGCGGGCGGGCAGCGCGGCCTCCCGCACGGGCGGCGCGACGGACGGACGGCCGCCGCCCCCCTTGGCGACCCGGACGGCGAGCGCGGCGACGGTCGGCGCGGCGAAGAACTCGGCCAGCGGGACGCGGGTGCCGTAGGCGCGCTCGATCCGGGCGAGCAGTCCGGCGGCGAGCAGCGAGTGCCCGCCGAGGTCGAGGAAGACGTCGTGCACGCCGACCTGCGGGACGCCGAGCAGTTGCTGCCAGAGCTCGGCGATCCCGGTCTCGACCGGGGTGCGGGGCGCGACGAACAGCTCCTGGTCGCCCCGGCTCCGGGCGACCGGCGGGAGCGCCCTGCGGTCGGTCTTGCCGTTGGGGGTCAGCGGCAGCCGCGCCAGCACGCCGACGGCCAGCGGCACCATGTAGCCGGGCAGCGCCGCGGCGCAGTGCGCGCGCAGCTCGGCCGCGGTGGGGTCGGCGACGCCGGGCCCGGGCTGGACGAAGGCGGCGAGGTAGTCGCCGGCCTCGTCCCGCTGGACCACGGCGGCGGCGGCCTCGACGGCGGGGTGGGTCGCGAGCACCGCCTCGATCTCGCCCAGCTCGACGCGGAAGCCGCGTACCTTCACCTGGTGGTCGACCCGGCCGTGGTACTCCAGCTCCCCGCCCGGCAGGCGGCGCACCAGGTCCCCGGTGCGGTAGCAGCGCTCGCCGTCGACGGTGACGAAGCGCTCCTCGGTGAGGTCCGGGCGGCCGTGGTAGCCGCGGGCGAGGCCCTCGCCGGAGAGGTACAGCTCACCGATGCCGCCGTCCGGTACGGCGCTCCGCCGCTCGTCGAGCACGTGGCCGGTGGTGCCGGGCAGCGGGCGGCCGATCAGCGGCTCCTCGCTGCCGCCCCGGTCGACCAGCGACCAGGTGGAGTAGACGGTGTCCTCGGTGGGCCCGTAGAGGTTGTAGACCCGCTCGACCCGCGGTTCGCCGTAGACCTGGTCGGCCAGCCGGCGCGGCAGCGCCTCGCCCGCCAGGTTGACCACGCGGACGCCGCCCGGCAGGCCCCTGCCGCCGGGAAGGGCGCCACCGCGCAGCAGCGCCGCCATGGCGCTCGGCACGGTGTTGACCAGGGTCACCTCGTCGCGGGCCGGCAGCTCGGGCAGGGCGAGGACGTTCTCCGCCACCACGACCGTGCCGCCGACGGCGAGCGGGAAGAACAGCTCGTAGACCGAGATGTCGAAGCAGACCGAGGTGCCGAACAGCACACCCGCGACGTCGGCCGGCCCGTAGGTCCGGGCGGCCCAGCGGAGCATCGCGTTGACGCCGCGCTGGGTGACCGCGACGCCCTTGGGCCGGCCGGTGGAGCCGGAGGTGTAGAGGACGTAGGCGAGGGAGTCGGCGCCGCCGCCCGGGGCGAGCGGTGCGCGGGGGCTCTCGGCGTCGGTGTACAGCAGGGTCGCGCCGGCGCCGGCCAGCAGGTGCTCGTGGGCGCGGTCGGTGAGGACCACGGGCGCCTGCGCGTCGCCGATCACCAGCTCCAGCCGGTCCCGCGGGTAGGCCGGGTCGAGCGGCACGTAGGCGCCGCCGGCCCGCAGGACCGCCAGCAGGGCGATCACGAGGTCCGCCGTGCGCGGCAGGCAGACCGCCACCAGGGTTTCGGCGCGTACCCCCGCGGCGGCCAGGCGGCCGGCCATCGCGTCGACGGCGGCGGCCAGCTCGCGGTAGGTCAGCCGCCGGTCGCCGTCGATCACCGCCGTCGCCCCGGGGGTCCGGCCGACCTGTGCGTCGACCAGATCGGCCAGCGAGGCCGTCGGGTCCGGTGGAGCCAGTGGAGGAAGTCCCGTCGAACTCATCAACTCTCCTGAGGGATGGCCCTGCGCCGACTTGTGGTCGGCTGGAAATGGGCGGTGTGCCCTCGGAGATGGTGGGGTAACGGTCTGCGGATGACCAGCACATCTCCATCACTCGTTCGATATGCCGGAAAGATCACCTGCCCATCACCACGGAGCGGTACGGGTACGTGACGGTTCGTCGACGATTCCTACCGGCTGCCGAAGCCCGTGACATCGGCGCGCGGTGCCGATACGGTCTCCCCAGCAGCCGACGGAGCATCAGCTCCGGGGCGGCAAAGGGCCTTCGACCTCGGATGTCTTGACCTGAACCCGTCATTTCGGTGCCTGAAGCAGAGTCAGCCGGCCACCTCCGAAGGCTCACGACCCCCTCGGCGGCGCCCGCCGTACGCGGCCGGCCGCACCACCGCCGCGCGACCGCTCGATCCGGCCCGCCTTCACGCGGTACGCACATGTCCGTAGCGGGTCCGGCCCTTCGCCCGGATTCCGGCGGACCGGGCCGGCCCGGCCACGCCCCGGCCCCCGGATCGGCACCCGCCCCTTCACCCGCCCCTGCGCCCGGGCGAAGGGGCGCGGCGGCGGCGGCCCCGCGAGGGGTGAGAATGGACGCCATGTCCCGACGCCGCTCCGCGCCCCGCGCCGCCACCCCCGCACCCCGCCTGCTGCCCTCCTCGCCCTGCCCCTGCGGCCTGTCCGCCGCGTACGGCGACTGCTGCGGCCGCTACCACCGGGGCCTGGCCGCCGCGCCGACCGCCGAGGCGCTGATGCGCTCGCGCTTCAGCGCCTTCGCCGCCCACGACGAGGCGTACCTGCTCCGCTCCTGGCACCCCGACACCCGGCCGGACGCGATCGACGTCGATCCCACGCTGCGCTGGACCGCGCTGGAGGTGCTCTCCACCACCGACGGCGGCCGGTTCCACGCCGAGGGCACCGTCGCCTTCCGCGCCCACTACACCGAGGGCCGCGACCAGGGGATCCTGACCGAGCACAGCCGCTTCGTCCGGTACGAGGGCGCCTGGGTGTACCTGGACGCCCTCTCGGTGGACTGACCGGCCCCCGGACCGGGCCGGACCGGACCCGACCGGCCGCCGGCGGCGCACCGGCGGCGGCTACAGGTAGTCGTCCAGCCGGGCGAGGGCGAAGCCCTGCGCGGTGACGTCGTTCACGACCTTGCGGAGCAGGTCCGGCATGGTGCCCGGCCACAGGTCGGGGCCCCGGAAGTGGGTGAGGATGATGTCCCCCGCGTGCAGCCGCTGGTCGTCGTAGCGGTACTCCATGTGGTCGGGGAAGGCCTCCTCGTTCCAGAGCGGCACCGCCTCGATGCCGCAGGAGGCGGCGGCCCGCAGGGTGTCGTCGTTGTACTCGCCGTACGGGGGCCGGAACAGCCGGGGCCGGGTGCCGATCTGCCCCTCCAGCTGGTCCTGCTGGCGGCAGATCTCGTCCCGCTGCACGTCGTAGCCGAGCACCTTGAGGTTGCGGTGGTTGATGGTGTGGTTGTTCACCGCGTCGCCCTGGGCGGCGAGGTCGCGGAAGTAGCCGTAGTCGGCGCGCGCGAGGTAGTCGGCGACGAAGGTGCTGAGCGGGATTCCGAGCTCCGCCGCCATCCGGGAGAACTCCGGGTCCTTCTCCGCGCCGTCGTCGACGGTCAGGAAGACGATCTTCTCGTCGGTCGGGACGCGGTACACCACCGGCGGCCGCCCGTCCTGGAGCCGCACCCCCTGCACCGGCTTCAGCTCCGGCTTGGACACCGGTGGCCGCGGCGCCCGCAGCGGCAGCCGGTCCACCCCCCAGCGCCGCGCGGTCTCCAGCGCCTCGCGGACGGCCGTCTCCCGGCGCGCCACCGCCTCGCTGCTGGTCTCCTCCTCCGCCCGCGCCAGGCCGGGCAGCGCCAGCGGCACGGCCGGCGGCCGGGGTCCGCCCCGCTCGGCGGTGGAGGTGGCGGCCGGATCGGCCGGGGCGGGGGCGGCGCTCAGACCGGCCCGCGAGGACGGCGCCTGGTGTCCGGTCGGCGCGGCGCAGCCGGCGATCACCGCCGCCAGGCAGACCGCCGCCACGAGTCCGGTTCCGGCCCGGCGACCCCCCCTCAACCCTCCATTAATACGATGATCTGATGGTGTGTCCATGGAGCACTGCTCCCCCGCCACGCCCACCGGCCAATCCCACCGTCACCCACCCGGCGCAACACCGGTCCGCGCAGGTCACCGGGCCGTCCAGCCCGGATAACCGTTCGCGCCGGGCACCGTCCGACGCCGATAATCCGGCGCATGACCACCACCACCCCGCGCGTGAACGACCTCTGGGCCATCGAACGGGCCGATGTGAACTCCGAGGAGGCGCAGGCACTGCTGCGCGCGTACTACATCGACGTCGCCAACCGGTACTACCGGCTGTACCTGGGCCGGGACGGCACGCCCGAGGAGATCGAGACCGGTCTGGCCGACTCCCCCAGCGACGACCTCGCGGAGCCGACCGGCCTCTTCCTGCTCGGCCGCCTCGGCGGGGCCGCGCAGGCCTGCGCCGGCCTGCGGGTGCTCGACGACCGCACGGTGGAGCTGACCAGGGTCTTCGTCCGGCACGCGGCCCGCGGCACCGGCGGCGGCGGGCTCCTGCTCGCCGCCGTGGACGAGGGCGCCCGAGCGCTCGGTGCCGAGCGCGTCGTGCTCGACACCCGGCTCGACCTCGTCGAGGCCCGGGCGCTCTACACCCGGCACGGGTACCGCGAGATCCCGGCGTACAGCAGCGGGGCGTACGCCGAGGTCTGGTACGGCAAGGACCTCACCGAGCAGTAGGGGCAAGGCGGTTGACGCCGGTCGCACCCCCCGGCCGGCGGGGCGGGGGCTGGAGGGGGCAGCACGCGCGGCGGGCCCGAAGTCCAGCCCGGGCGGCGCATCCACACCGGAGATTCGTCGCGCCCCTCGGCTCGCGCGGGGCGACGGCTCGCGGCGAGCGGGCTCGGCGGGGCGGTTTCCCGTCCCCAGCTCCCGCCCCCGCCCAGGAGTCGCGTGGCGGGCGGGGGTGAGAGCATGAAGAACGGCCGCCGGACCTGGCCAGGTGCTCCGACGGCCGTGGCCCCGTCCGTCAGGGGGCGGAGCACTTCGAACGCTATGGCAGTCCGCAGCCACTCGGCTACCACGGTGGGCCGTCCGGGGGACGCCGCGTGTCGCGCGGCCGCCCGGACCGTCCGACCGATCCGCTACGATCCGTGCTCGAAAGGTCGCCCTGCGACACCGGCGGACCTCGCCGCCGCACTCCGGGACACGACACGAAAGCGGTGATCACCCTGGCCAGGCCGCGCTCCACCCTCGTCCTCGCCCTGGCACTCGCGACGGCGGTGCTCGGCGCCGCGGTGCCGCCCGGCGCGGCCGCGGCGGACGCTCCGGCCGCCGGCGTCGGTGACCCGGTCTTCCCCCGGCTCGGGAACGCCGGCTACGACGTGCAGGGCTACGACCTCGACCTCCGCTACCGCCCCGACAGCCGCACGGTCGACGGCACCGCCGTGCTGACGGCGCGGGCGCTCACCGCCCTGCCCAGCCTGGAGCTGGACGCGCTCGGCCTGGACGTGCACGCCGTCCGGGTCGACGGCCGGCCGGCCGCGTTCCGGGCGCACGACGAGAAGCTGACCGTCGTCCCGGCCCGTCCGGTGCGCCGCGACGCCACGCTCCGGGTGACGGTCGACTACTCGGCCGACCCCGCCGCGAAGCTGCCGCACACCGGCTGGGTCCCCACCCCCGACGGTTTCGCGGTCGCCGGTCAGCCGGACGGCGCGCACACCGTGTTCCCGTGCAACGACCACCCGAGCGACAAGGCCCGCTTCACCATCGCCGTCACCGCGCCGGACGCCCTGTACGGGGTGGCCAACGGCCGGCTCACCACGACCGAGCGGCGCGACGGCGGGCAGACCACCCGCCGGTACGTCTCGCGCGAGCCGATGGCCACCGAGCTGGTGCAGGTGTCGGTCGGCGACTACACGGTGCGCGAGCGCACCGGCCCGGACGGGCTGCCCCTGCGAGACGTCGTCCCGACCGCGCGCGCCGCCGATCTGGAGCCCGCCCTCGCGCTCACCCCGGGGCAGCTGACCTGGGCCGAGCAGCACCTCGGGGCTTTCCCGTTCGAGACGTACGGGCTGCTGCCCGCCAACACCGACGACCCGGCGGCCTTCGGCTTCACCGGGCTGGAGACGCAGACCCTCACCCTCTACAAGCCGAACTTCCTGCGCCAGCCCGAGCCCCTGATCGGCTCGCACATGATGCACGAGCTGGTGCACTCGTGGTTCGGCGACAGCGTCTCGCCGCGCACCTGGGCGGACCTCTGGCTGAACGAGGGCCACGCCGACTTCTACGGCCTGATGTACCGCTACGAGCGCGGCTGGCCGGACTCGGGCGGCTTCGCCACCCTCACCGACCGGATGCGCGACGTGTACGCCAAGGGCGACCAGTGGCGCCACGACTCCGGCCCGGTCGCCGCGCCGACCGCCGCCGACCTCTTCGACAGCCAGCGGTACACCGGCGGGGCCCTGGTGCTGTTCGCCCTGCGCGAGCGGGTCGGGGCGGCCGCCTTCGACCGGATCGAGCGAACGTTCCTCCGACAGCACCGGGACGGCACGGCCACCACCGCGGACTACATCCGGACCGCCTCGGAGGTGTCCGGCCAGGACCTCACCGCCTTCCTCACCGAGTGGCTCTACGGCGACCGGACCCCGGCCATGCCGGGCCACCCGGACTGGACCGTCACGCCGGTCACGCCGACCGACCGCGCCGCCGACCGGTCCGCCCCGGCGACGCGCGGCAGCGGGACGCTCTGAGCCGGTTCCCCTCCGGGGTGCCGGCCGGCCGGAAGGCGGGCTCCCCTCCCCGCCTCCCGGCCAGCCACCGTCGCCACCGCCCCGCCGTACGCCGGAGCGCGCCGGTCCGGTGCGCTCGGGCGCCCATCGCGCGCCCTGTACGACGGGGGTCCGCGGGCGCATCGTGGTCACACGGCCCGCCCGCCGCCCGGCCGAGTTCCGGCCGGCTCGCGGGCCGTCCAAGCTCCGCGCGGTGGCCGGCCCCGCCGACCCGCTCCGGACGGTGCCGAGGCCCCGCCCGCGACGCCCGGCGGGGGCCGCGGCGCCGGTCCGCGACGCACTGCTGGAAGATGTGCCCTTCCGGCAGGCAACCCGTTCGACCTCCCATCGCGTTCAGCAGCCGTGAGTAGGACGACGACGGCACGGCCACCACGGCCGGCGATGACGGCGGGACCGACGGGAGCACCATGGCGGGGGCGGCACGATGAGGGATGCGACACCGGACTTCGAGGAGTTCGTCGCCGCCCGCAGCCCGCGCCTGCTGCGGATGGCCTGGCTGCTGACCGGCGATCCGCACCTCGCCGAGGACCTGCTGCAGACGGCGCTCGCCAAGGTCTGGCCCCGGTGGGAGTAGATCGCGATCGACCGGCCGGAGGCGTACGTCCGGCGGGTGCTGGTGAACTCGCACGTCTCCTGGTGGCGGCGCCGTTGGCACGGGGAACTGCCGCACGGCGAACTGCCGGAGCAGCCCGTGACCTCGGACCCGTTCGAGGAGCTGGTGGTCGGCGAGGTGGTGGCCGCCGCCGTCCGGGCACTCCCGCCGCGGCAGCGCGCGGTGGTCGTGCTGCGGTACTTCGAGGACCTGAGCGTCGAGGAGACCGCCGAGGCACTCGGCTGTACCACGGGCACGGTCAAGAGCCAGACGCACCGGGCGCTGCAGGCCCTGCGCGGCAAGATGCCCACCCGGGAGCTGCTGCTGGAGGGGGGACGCCGTGACCTGGTCTGACCCCGACCGCCCCGACCGCCGGCCCGGACACCCCTGGCCCGGACACCCCGGCTTCGGCGACCCCGTGCTCGGCGCCCCCGACGGCCTCTCGATGGCGGACGCCGAGGTGGAGGACGAGCTGCGCGTGCTGCTGCAGCGGGCCGCCCCGCACCTGCCCGCGCCCGCCGACCGGATGGACCGGATCCGCGAACTCGCCGCCCGCAACCGCCGCCGGCGCCGGGCGGCCGGGCTCGGGGTCGGGCTGACCGGGGGCCTGCTCGCCGCCGCGCTGGCCGCCGCCCCGGCCATCGCCCCCGCGCCGACGCACACCGCCCTGCGCCCCTCGGCGGGCGGACCGGCCGCCGACGCACCCGGGAACGGGGCCCCGTCGCCGAGCCTGCCACCGGAGGGCGCGAGCCCGGCGCCGAGCGTCTCCCCGAGCTCCCTGCCCGTCGCCGAGGACGACTGGCAGGCCGTCCGGTACCCGGAACTCAATAGTGTGATCATCCGGGTGCCGCCGGGCTGGTCCACCCTGGTCGTGCGCTCCCCCGACCCGCTGCGCGCCACCGGGTACACGGCCAGCCAACCGCTGGCGGGCGGGCCCGAGTGCGCGTCCGAGCCGGGCTACTGCACGCCCCTCACCGCCCTGGCGACCGACGGCGCACTCGTCAGCATGACCCTGCTCAGGGACCCGGCCTACCTCGGGAAGATCGCGGGGACCACGATGGCCGTGCAGGACTCCACGATCGACAAGGAGTGCAGCCTCCGCGGCGGCACCAGCCAGCTCACCGGGCACCGGACCATCGCGCTGGGCGACGCCGTGGCGGTGGTCGAGCTGACCGCCTGCCTGAACCACGCGTCCACCCGGACCCTGGGCCTGGTCCAGAAGATCGTCGACTCCGTCCGGATCACCGGCGGCGCCTCGGGGGTCGCCGACGGCAGCCTGGTCGACTGAACGCGCCCGGCCCCGCTCCGCCCACCCCGCATCCCGAAGGCGGTCCCACCATGGCCCTGCCCCGTCGCACCCTCGTCGGCCTGATGCTGCTCCTACTGGGCTGCGCGCCCGCCACCGCGGGCCCGGCGGCCGCCCCGTCCGCGCCGCCGCGGCCCGGACCCCCGGCGACCCGGGCCGCGGCCGAGCCCCCGCCCCGGTGCACCCGGCGCCGCCGACACCCCGCGAACCGGCCCCGGCGGGCCTGCCGGGCCGCCGGTCCGGCCCCCGACCGGGGCGGCTCACCGCAGCGGCCCGGCAGGCCCTGGTGGTGACCGGAACGCCGCCGCCGGGCGAAGGATCCCGCTGACGGCCGCCCGCCCCTCGACGTCCTCGGCGGCGGGCCGGACATCCGTCCTCCGACGGCGGCGGGACCGCGGGTCGCGGGCGGCAGACAGCCCCGGGCCCGGCCGGGGTGACCGACCGGGCCCGGGGCGGACGGTGGTCAGTAGCGCAGCACGGCGGCGATCCGGTCACGGCCGGCGAGCTCGCCGGAGGGGACGAACTGCACCTTGGCGCCGGTGTCCAGGGCGCGCTCGACGATCTCGTCGACCATGTCGTCGCGGACGTCCGGCTCGTCGGCGGTGGTGGGCACCAGGTGGCTGTCCGTGACCCGCACCGGCTCCCAGTAGTCCTCTTCGACCGCCAGCAGCGCGGCCCGGCCCTCGTTCACGTTCTGCCAGACCTCGTCGATGCCGGCGGCCAGCGCCTTGACGCTCTGGGCCGAGTCGAGCCGCGCGTGGAGTTCGGCGACGGCCTGCTGCTCCTGCTTCGCGACGATGGGGCGGACGGCCTCGGCGACGGCGGCGGCCGAGGCGTGCCCCAGGCCGCCGCGCGGCACCTGGGCGGCGGCCCGCTTCACGGCGGTGCCGACCTCGTCCAGCAGGGCGAGCGCGGCGGCCTCGCCGAGCACGTACAGCGGGCGCGCGTCGGCCTCCAGGACCGCGGCCAGCGCGGTGTCCGCGTCCCGCAGGAAGCGCCTGGTCTCCTCGTCGCGGAAGGTGCTCGGCACGTCGCCGATCCGCTCCTTGCGCTCGACGTCCCAGTCCGGGCCGACCTGGTCCAGGGGGAAGGCGCCCGCCGTGTGCTCGGCCAGCCGCGACGCCGTACCGCCGAACAGCGCGACCCGGTCGGCGGCGACCGTCAGCACCCAGTACGGCGCGCCGGCCGCGTAGGCGGAGACGAGGTTGCGGGTCAGGAAGGTCTCGGAGAACACCACCCGGGCGGCGACGCTCCGGGGCAGCGACCAGACCTGGTGCTCGCCGGGCGCCACGAAGATCGCCAGACCGTCCTCGGCGTGCACCAGGTCGATCTCCCGCAGGGCCCGGTCCAACTGCTCCACCACGTCCAGCCGGTCCGCCCGGGACACGGCCTCGTCCGCGTGCAGCCGGTTCTTGGCCTCCGCGATCAGATTGCGCAGGCGCACCGGGTCCTGGGCGTTGTCGGGCTCGCTTCGGTGGGTGGGCAGCAGGATGGAGACGGCCGGGTAGCGCCGGGGGCGGCGCAGTTCGGCGAGGACGGCAGGCGTGAGCTCGGCTGCGTGCATCGGATGCCCTTCTTGTCGCGGTTGCCTCGACATGCTCGGCAGAATCAGATTCTCTTATGGTTTGCCAGCTTTGCCGGATTTGCCTCTCCACCCCTCCCCATCCAAACCCGCTCCTATGCCCGCCGCCACCGAAAAGGTGTCCGTATCCACGGTGGGACCGGGCGCACCGGACCCACCGGGAGGCCCGCCCCCGCTCGCGGAGGATCCGCCGCTCAGCTGAGTCGTAATCAGAACCCTCTGATCGGCGGATAGTTATGCCGTACGGCGGGCCCAGCCCCTACGCTGAGCGCGACGCGCGGCGGGCGCCGGCCGAGGCGGCGGAGCTGCACCGGCGGGTGCACGGCCACGACCACCCCGCGTGGGCGGAGAACCGGTGGCGGCTGGGCCGGGTGGTGGCGGCCGCCGGACAGGACGCGCGGACCCGCGGGCTGTTCGTCGAGGCACGGGCGGTGCTGGCCGCCCGGCTCGGCCCGGAGCACCCCCGGCTGGTACCGATCGACGCCGCGCTCGCCGGACTCGGCCCCCGCCCGCGTGACGAGGACGGGTGAAGCCGGCGGCCCGGCCGTAACCCGGGTGGCGCAGTGTCGTTGGGCGGGGCATGAAGAAGCGCAGCTTGCTCGCCGTCGCCTCGCTCGCCGTGGGTGTCGTGGCCTCCCTCACCGCTCCCAGCGCGCACGCGGGCGCGATCGGCGGCCAGGGGGACCTGTCCGGCCCGCTCCAGCAGGGCGGCACGCTGAACGCCGCGCCGGACGCCCTGCCGGGGCAGGTCGGCGACGCCGGCGGGGTGCTCGGCGAGGCCACCGGTCACGTGACCGGTCAGGCGGACGGCCTGATCGGCCTGCCGTCCTGACGCCGGTCCGGGCGGTAGCGGCCGTCCCGGCGGTACCGGCGCTCGGTGGTCAGCCGAGCGGGGCGCCGAGGTCCTGGGTCCAGTAGAGGCCGCCGGGCCCGGTGGTCACGCCGATGCCCACGTCCTTGAAGCCGCAGTCCAGCATGTTCGACTGGTGGATCCCGCCGTCCATCCAGCGGGAGACCACGGTGGCGGGGGCGGTCGGGCCCCGGTCGAGGTTCTCGCCCCACTGGGACCAGCGGTAGCCGGCCGCCGACAGCCGGGCGTCCGCGCGGGCGCCGTCGGGGTTGACGTGGTCGAAGTAGCTCCGGGCCACCATGTCGTCCGAGTGCTTCTGCGCCGCCGCGTGCAGCTTGGGGTCGATCCGCAGCGGGGCGCAGCCGACCTTGGCACGCTCGGCGTTGACGAGGTCGACCAGCTGGCGCTCCGGGCTGGGCGGCGTGGCCGGGCGCGCGGTCACCGGGGACGGCGGCGGGGTGACGGCCACCGGCGGCTCGGTGGGTGTCGAGGTCGGCGCCGGCGGGGCCGCCGGGGTCTCGGTGACGGGCGGTTCCGGTACGGACTGCACGGGTATCGCGGGCACCGGCAGGCTGTCGGGCAGGGTGTCGGGCGCGGCGCTCGGGGTGGTCGGTTCGGGCGCGGCGTGCTCGGGTCGCGGATGCGGCCAGACCAGGGCGAGGGTCGCGACGGCCAGCACCGCGGCCGTACCGCCCGCGACGGCCGTCCGGCGCCGGATCGGGCCGAACCGGCCCTTCGCTCCCCCCGGTCCGGACGCTCCCCCGGAGCCCGTGGCACCGCCCCCCGGCCCGCCGGCGGAGCCCGGCGGCGGGGAGCCGGCCGCGGCGGCCGCGGCCTGGAGCTGCAGCCCGGTGGGCGAGTCCAGCGGGATCGGCACCAGCGCCAGGCCGGCCAGCAGGCCCTCGGCGGGGAAGAGGTCCCGGCCGAGCCCGTCGCAGCCGGCGCAGCCCCGGATGTGCCGGGCGATGCGCTTGCGCCACACCGAGTCCGGGGTGCCGTCCCAGCCCGCCGTCAGCTCGACCAGCTCCGCGCAGCGCGGGTAGGCGGTGAGCGCGCGGACCACCACCCGGCCCGCCTCCAGTTGCTTCTTCATCCGCTGGACCCGGACCGCGGTGTGCTGCGGCGTCAGGTCGAGCGCCTCGGCGAGTTCGGCCCGGCTGAGTTCGCCGCAGGCCTCCAGCCACCAGAGCGCGAGCAGCTCCCGGTCGTCCGGGTCCAGCCAGCGGGTGGCCTCGGCGACCTCGCGGCGCTGGCCGGACAGCCCCAGCCGCAGGATGGTGAGGTCGGTGAAGTCGGCCCGCGGGTCGGCGAGCTCCCACGCCTCGTCGAGGCCGCCGACGGTGCTCTGCTGCTGGCCGGTGAAGCGCCGGCGGACCTGGTTCATGGTGATCGCGACCAGCCAGGAGCGGAAGGATTCGGGGTCGCGCAGCCCGTCCAGGCCGTCCAGCGCCCGGATCATGGTCTCCTGGGCCACGTCGTCGACGTCGGCGTGGCCGTTCAACGCACGGCCGGCGACGTTGTAGACCAGCGGCAACCAGGCGGCGACCAGCGCCTCCTGGGCCTGCCGGTCGCCGGACTGGGCCGCCAGCACCAGGGTCGTCCCGGTCCTGCTCTGCACGTCAACGTTCATGGGTACGCACTCCGTCTTGCCGTCATCCGTCCGCCGTTGCCTCCTGGGAGACCTCGGGGAAGTGCTCAGATAACAACAATTCGCGCGGATTCGGAAACGGGGGTTCGAGCGGGGGCGCGGAGATCAGGACGGGGAGGCGAAGACCTGGGTCCACCAGGGGCCGCCGGAGCCGGTCTTCACACCGACGCCGATCTGCTTGAAGGAGCAGTTCAGGATGTTGGCGCGGTGGCCGGGGCTGTTCATCCAGGCGTCCATCACGGCGGCCGGGTCCTTCTGACCGCGGGCGATGTTCTCGCCCCAGCTGCTCCAGCGGTAGCCGGTCGCCTCGATCCGGTAGTCCGCGTGCCGACCCTCGGGGCTGGCGTGGTCGAAGTAGTTGCGGGCCGCCATGTCCTCGCTGTGGCCTTGGGCGGCGGTGGCCAGCCGGGAGTCGGCGGTGAGCGGTCCGCACCCGTTCTGGGCGCGCTGGGCGTTGACCAGGTCCACGACCTGCTGGACGTACTGGGCCGAGGTGCCACCCGCGGGGGCGCCGCTCGCGGGGGCCGCGGTGGTCCGGGGCGGCGTCGCGGCCGCGCTCGTCGAGGCCTTCGGGGCGGTGCCGGCGCTCGCGGTGGAGGTCGGCTTGGCGGTCGCCGAGGCCGTGGCCGGGGCGGACGCGGTCGTCGCGGCGGCACCGGCCGAGGGGCTCTGGCCCGCGGCGGCCGGGTCGGACGGCGCCGGAGTCGCGGTGGCGGCGTGGGCCGGGTCGGCGGCGGAGGGGCTGTCGGTGGGCGAGGGCTTCAGCGCCGGGTCGATGACACCGGACCCGGGGATCTGGATCCCGTTGTGGTCCCCGGCCTCCGCCGCGATCTGCGGGTCCAGGGCCACCGTCCACTGCCCGTCCCGGTCGGCGGACCCGTGGTAGTAGCCGTACCCGGCGCCGGCCAGCGCGGCGATCACCCCGGTACCCGCCACCGCGGCGACCACGGCCACCACCGGGCCGACGCTGCGACGGCGGCGGCCCCGACGGCCGCGCCCCCGGTGGCGGTCGGCCGCGCGCCGTGCCGCGCGGCCGCCGTCGGAGGCGTCCGGGCCCCCGACGGCGGGGAGGATCGTCGTCCTGTCTTCGCTGTTCACCTGGGCACACTTCCTGTTCGGGCCGGCCGGTACGGGTGCCGACACCTGGGAGACCCCCCGGCGGCGCGCCGATAACAGAAAGTACGAACGAATTTCCGATGCTCCGGCCTGGGACCGATCGGGCCGGTCGGACCGGGGGGGACCGAGGCTTCCGGAGCCTGTCAGCCGGCGGCGTCCGGCGCCATGGCGTAGGTCACGAACATGGTCCGGATGGGGACCTGGCCGTCCGTGCCGCGGGCCCGGTGGCCGTCGTCGCCGGTGCTCCACCGGACGGCGTGCCGGCCGCGCCCGGCGGCGATCGCCCTGAGCCGGGCGAGCGGCGCCTCCACCGCAGCGCCGACCCGGACGTCCGCGGGGCATGACGGGCCGTCGGATCCCGTCCACTGGACGGTACGGCCACGAGGCCCGGCCGGTGCGCTACGCGGTGGCGCAATCCCTCCGGCCGCGCCCGGGGCGTGTCCTGCGATCCGGAACGGGCCGCGTCGCGGATGCTGGAGCCTCCCCGCCCGATCCGTTCGCCGGTCCGATCCGTGCCTCCCGCGTCCCGGTCGGCCCCGGTACGACCTCCGGCCCGCGCTCGGGTCCGGCCGGTTCTCGGGTCCGCCCGGTTCTCGGGTCCGACCGGCGCCGAGCCCCCATCGAGGAGCCCCCATGCTGCTCCGGCACCTGGCCCTGACCTCCCGCGCCGTGGCGGGCGAGCCCGGTCGCCGGGCCAAGACCACGCTGCTGGCGGACTGCCTGCGCGAACTCGGCCCGGCCGAGGCCCCGGCGGCGGTGGCCCTGCTCTCCGGAGAGGCCCACCGGTTGCGCACCGGCATCGGACCGGCGGCCCTGCGCGACCTGCCGCCCGCCGTCGCCGAGCCGTCCTGGGGCGTCCGGGAGACCGAGCAGGCCCTGGAGGCCATCGCCGCGGTGCACGGCCCGGGCGCCAGGGCCGAGCGGCAGCGGCTGCTGGCCGAGCTGTTCGGGCGGGCCACCGAGGTCGAGCAGGCGTTCCTGCGGGCGGTACTGGTGGGCGAGCTGCGCCAGGGCGCGCTGGACGCGGTGGTGGCCGACGCCGTCGCCCAGGCCGCGGGCGTCCCGGCGGCGGCGGTGCGGCGGGCGCTGATGTTCCGGGGTTCGGCCCGCGCCGTGGCCGAGGCCGCGCTGACCGGCGGCGTGCCCGCCCTGGAGGCGTTCCGGCTGGAGGTCGGCCGCCCGGTCCGGCCGATGCTGGCCGCCTCGGCTCCGGACGTCGCCGCCGCGCTCGACCGGATCGGCCCGGCCACGCTGGAGTGGAAGCTGGACGGCATCCGGATCCAGGTGCACCGGGACGGCCGGGACGTCGCGGTGTTCACCCGGAGCCTGGACGACATCACCGCCCGGGTGCCCGAGGTGGTCGAGGCGGCCCTCGCCCTGCCGGTCCGCTCGGCGGTGCTGGACGGCGAGGCGATCGCGCTCGGCCCCGACGGCCGCCCCCGGCCGTTCCAGGAGACCGCCGCGCGGACCGCCTCCCGGCAGGACCCGGACCGGCTGCGCGCCGAAGTGCCGCTCAACGCCTACTTCTTCGACCTGCTGCACCGCGACGGCGTGGACTTCGTGGACCGGCCTGGGCTGGACCGCTGGGCGGCCCTCGACGAGTCGGTGCCGGCCGCCCTGCGGGTGGCGCGCACCGGGACGGCGGACCGCGAGGCCGCCCTGGCCTTCTTCCGGGACACCCTGGCGCTGGGCCACGAGGGCGTGCTGGCCAAGGACCCCGCGGCCGGCTACGCGGCCGGCCGGCGCGGAGCCGGGTGGATCAAGGTCAAGCCCCGGCACACCCTGGACCTCGTGGTGCTCGCCGCCGAGTGGGGCAGCGGCCGACGGCACGGCTTCCTCAGCAACCTGCACCTCGGCGCCCGGGCCGCCGGCGAGCCCGGCCTCGGGCCCTGGGTGATGCTCGGCAAGACCTTCAAGGGCCTGACCGACGAGACGCTCGCCCGCCAGACCACCGAACTCCTCGCCCGGGAGGTCGAACGGGACTCGTACACCGTGCGGGTACGGCCGGAACTCGTCGTGGAGATCGCCTTCGACGGCGTCCAGCGCAGCCCCCGCTATCCCGCCGGGCTGGCCCTGCGGTTCGCCCGGGTGCTGCGCTACCGGCCCGACAAGAGCGCGGACGAGGCGGACACCGTGGCCACCGTCCGGGAGATCGCCGCGGCGGAGGGGCTCAGCGGGGCCGGCCCCGCCTCGGAAGGGTGATGACGGTCGGTCAAACCGCCTTTGCCAGAGCTTTGTTCGGGTTGAGTGTGGAATCGGCCATTCTGCACGAGTATGGCGACGCACCCTTCGTGTGCGACAGAGCGACGGCTACGTTGGCGTGGACGGCGGGGGGCGGCCGGCCCGGGCGATCCGGTGCCACACCACTGAGAGGTGTCCGTACATGCAGGTGAGCATCGACCAGGACCGCTGCTGCAGCTCCGGCCAGTGCGTCGTCACGGCGCCGGAGGTCTTCGAACAGGACGACCACGACGGCCTGGTGAGGCTCCGTCTGACCGTTCTGCCGCCGGCGCGGTTCGCCGACGTGCGGCTGGCCTCCGAGCTCTGCCCGGGCGGCGCGATCACCGTCGCCGAGGAGGCTCCGGAGAGAGACCGGGAGCAGACGGGCCCCGCGGCCGGTTAGGGCCCGCCGCCGGGCCGGTGCTCCCGCCCGCCGCGGGCCGCCCGCCGGCCTCCTTGAGCGTCCGTCGCCCTCCTTGACCACCCGCCGGGCCCGACCGGTCCGGCGCCCCCACCGGCCGCCGCCCACGGCGGCCTTCCCCACGTCACCCGGCGTGCGGTTCCCGGCCGCCGGACGGGCCCGCGTGTCCACCCCCCGGGGCCCGCCGCCCGTCCGCTGCCGCCCGCCCTGCCGCCCATCGCTCCGCCACGCGAGGAGACCCCACCTTGACGAGCACGCCCACCGCCCCCGCCCCCGCCCCGCTGCTGCCCGCCCCGCACGACGGCGTCTGCCCGTTCAGCCCGCCCCCCGTCTACACCGAGGCCGCCCGCGCGGGCACCGTCACCCGCGCCGCGCTGCTGGACGGCTCCTCCTGCTGGCTGGTGACCGGCTACCACGAGGTCCGCTCGCTGCTCTCCGACCGCCGTTTCAGCGCGGACGTCCGCCGTCCGGAGTTCCCGTCCTTCACCCCCGGCCGGCGGGCGATCCTCGCCGCCAACCCCAACTTCCTCCGCCTCGACGACCCCGAGCACTCCCGGCTGCGCCGCATGGTCACCGGGGACTTCCTGGTCAAGCGGGTCGAGGCGATGCGCCCCGAGGTCCAGCAGATCGTCGACGAGGCCCTCGACCGCATGACCGCGTCCGGTGCCCCCGCCGACCTGGTCGGCGACTTCGCGCTGCCGGTGCCCTCCCTGGTGATCTGCCTGCTGCTGGGCGTCCCGTACGAGGACCGGCAGATGTTCCAGGAACTCAGCCGCGTCCTGGTCAGCACCACGGTGGCGGAGGCCGAGGTGCGCCGGGCCCAGACCGAGCTGCTCGACTACCTCGGCGGCCTCGCCGCGCAGAAGCGGCGCCGCCCCGGCGACGACATCCTCAGCCGGCTCGCCGCCCGCGACGACCTCAGCCTCCGCGAGATCGCCGCCACCGGCATGCTGCTGCTGGTCGCCGGCCACGAGACCACCGCCAACATGATCGGACTCTCCACCCTCCTGCTGCTGCGCCACCCCGCGCAGGCCGCGCGGCTGACCGACCCGGCGGCCGTCCCCGGCGCGGTCGAGGAGCTGCTGCGCCACCTCACCATCATCCACATGGGGCTGCCCCGACTGGCGCTGGAGGACGTCGAGCTGGGCGGCGTCCGGATCCGGGCCGGCGACGGGGTGGTCGCGATGCTCTCCACCGCCAACCGGGACGAGGAGCTCTTCGGCGCCCCCGGCCACCTCCCCGCCGACGAGCTGGACGTGGACCGGGACGCCCGGCGCCACCTCGCGTTCGGCTTCGGCGTGCACCAGTGCCTGGGCCAGCCGCTGGCCCGGGCGGAGCTCCAGATCGCCCTCGCCACGCTCTTCCACCGGCTGCCCGGGCTGCGGCTCGCCGTGCCGGAGAGCGAGCTCACCTTCCGTTCGGACGCGTTCATCTACGGCCTGAAGGCACTGCCGATCGCCTGGTGAGACCCGCCACCGGAGCGGATCCACGCCCCGGAACGGGCATGACGCGGGCTCGGCCGGGCAGAAGGGGTGACGCAGGCACCCGTCCGGTCGCGGCCGATCCGGTCGGCCGCGACCGCGGAGCCCGGTCGGCCCCGGCGCACGGGCTCCCGGGCTCGGTTGGCCGTGGCGCGGGCACCGAGGCAGGCTGGAGGGGCGAAGCAGGAGCCCGGCCCGGCGGCCGGCCCGCACCACGGCAGGCTGTGGTGCTCTCGGGCGACCCCGGCCGGCCGAGGAGACGGAGCCCGCGATGACCGATATGAGCGCACGGTCCGAGGTGAGCGTCGATCGGGAGGAGGACATCCGCGCGGCCGACCCCGAGGAGGGCATCACCTCGATGCAGAACCAGCACGCGCAGGACACCTCGCAGGCGGAGGGCGCACCTCTGGAGGAGCCCGAGGCGTACAGCTGACCTTCCAGGACGAAGGATCTCTGACCTTCCAGGACGAAGGATCTCCACGAGGCCGCCCGCCGGACGGGCGGCCTCAGCGACCGCGGGTGTCGCTGCCCGCTCGGCGGCGGCCCGGCGGGGAAGGATGGGCGCATGAGCGAGCAGCAGCAGAGCGCATCAGCGGCGCAGGGCGGACGGCCGACCGGGAGGCCCGGGGACCCGCGGGCGTCCTGGGCCACCTGGACCACTCAGTCGATCATCAGCGGACCGGGCGGAGTCACCACCGCCGAGGTCGGCCCGATCTCCGGCGACCTCACCGTGCACACCACGTGGGTGGACGGCGAGGCCCGGCTGACCGTGCAGTACACCGGGGCGCTGGACTGGTACACCGTGGCCGGCAGCCCCGTGCCGGCGACGGACGAGATCACGGCGCGGGCGATCCACCAGGCCATGGTCAACACCGTGAAGACCGGGCGCGGGGCCTCCGCCCCGCAGGCGCCCGGCGTCTGAGGCGCACACGGGGGTGGGGGGGGGGGCGCGGGGCGGGGGGGGGGGGGGGGGGCGCCGCGGGGGGGGGGGGGCGGGCGGCC